>JAATGA010000299.1 GCA_015654855.1 Rhodobacterales bacterium | reverse complement strand
GCCGATGCCCGCGCCGCGCAACTGGAACAAGAGGCCGCGGCCCGCAAGGCAGATCAGGAGCGTCAGGACCAGGCCTATTGGGACCAGACCGGGGCGAAGGGAGACGAGGCCGGCCTGCGTGCCTATGTGAAGCGCTATCCCGACGGGCAGTTCGCCGATCTGGCCGGACAGCGGCTCGCCGCCATCGAGGCGGCCGCCCGCGACCAGGCCGCCGCCCGCGACCGGGGGGAATGGGACCGGGCCACTGGACGGAACACCGAGGCCGCCTATACCGAATATCTGATGGCCCTGCCCGACGGCGCCTTCGCCGAAGAGGCGAAATCGCGGATCGAGATGCTGCAATTGCAGGCGGCCGAGGGCGATGATCGCGCGCGTTGGCAACAGGTCGAGGACGGCCTCTTGCTGTCGCCCATGGCGCGGCGGCTGATCGAGGCGCGGCTGGAGGCGCTGGACTTCGGTCCCGGCCCGGCGGACGGGGTGTTCGACGACCAGACCCGGCGGGCGATCCGCCGGTTCCAGGCGGCGCGCGACCTCGCCTCGACCGGCTATCTGGATCAGCAGACCATGGTCAGCCTTCTGGCCGACGGCGTGCTGAAGCTGGGGGAGTAAGGGCGGACCGACTCCGCCGGAACCCCGTGAACCGGGGCGGAGTTATCGAAAGCTCCGTGCCGGAGTTTTCGATGGCCCCGGCGGCGCGGGTGGCGGGCGCGGCATCAAACTTCGGGGAAAGGCACCGCCAGCCGCACCGCGATGGCGCGCACGGCCAGATCGACCGGCCGATCCGCGATCAGCAGATCATGGGCGGCAAGTCCGCCGCCGGCCGCCGGCGCGAAGAGACAAAGCGTCTGCCCTGTCTCGCCCGCAGCCGCCCGCCCGGAACCGGGCAAGATCCGCCCCGGACCGGCGACCCACACCTCGGGCTTCGGCAGGCGACGGGCGGTCATCACATTGAAATCCGTGACCGGCGCGGTGACGCCTTCGGCCCCCAGCACCACATCTCCGGCAAAAGCCACCGGCACCAGCGGATCGGCCCGCAGCCGCAGCCCCGGACCTGCCAGATCGAAACCGGGGCCGGACAGAACCGTCAGGTTGCGCTCGATCCCCGGAAAGATCGAGAACGCCCCGTCCTCGACGACCGAGGCGACGGACAGCCGCCACAGCATCCCTTCCGGTCCCTCGACCCGGATCAGTTCGGTCGTCTGCCCCCGGCCATTGGCCCAGGGCATCACACGGTAATCGGCTTTGCTTAAATGGCGGATCATTCGGCGGCGGGCCTTCCAAGCAGCGGGGAAGGGTCCGCAGGCTCGGCCGGCGCCAGTTCCTCGAAATCGAAATTGTCGAGCCGATGCGCGCGTTTCCCCGCCTTTTCCGCCGAGATCTTGATTTCCTCGATGTCCTTCGACGCCTGGACGAAATGCCGGTCGAGGTTGCCGACCCGCTGCACCAGCCGGTCGACATCCTGATAAAGCGCACCAAGTTCCTTGCGGATCGCCCCCGCCTGCGCCCGCATCCGGGCGTCCTTCAGCACCGCGCGCATCGTGTTCAGCGTCGCCATACAGGTCGTGGGCGACACGATCCAGACCCGCGCCGTGAACCCCTCGCGCACCACCTCGGGGAAATTGGCGTGCAATTCGGCATAGACCGCTTCCGAGGGCAGGAACATCAGCGCACCCTCGGCCGTCTCGCCCTCGATGATGTAGCGCTCGGCGATGGCGCGGATATGGGCGCGCACGGCGGCGCGCATCTGCCGCTCGGCCTCGATGCGCTGCTGCGGGGTCTCGGCCCGACGCAGCGCCTCATACGCCTCAAGCGGGAATTTGGCGTCCACGACGATGGGGCCGGGCGGATTGGGCAGATGGATCAGGCAATCCGCCCGCCGCCCGTTCGACAGCGTGGCCTGCAAGGTATAGGCGTCGGACGGCAGCGCCTTTTGCACGATGTCGTTCAACTGGATCTCGCCGAAGGCGCCGCGCGTCTGCTTGTTCGACAGGATGTCCTGCAAGGACAACACGTTGCCCGACAGCTTTTCGATATTGGCCTGGGCCTTGTCGATGGTTTCCAGCCGCTGATGCAACTCGCCGAGCGAGCGCGCGGTGCGGGTCGCTGTGCCGTGCAGGCTTTCGCCCATCTGGCGGCTCACCTCGGTCAGCCGGGTTTCCATCAGCCGCACCACCTGCGTCTGGCTGGCCGCCTGCGATTCCGAGACGTGGAGCAGGCCCCCCGCCAGCCGTTCCTGCCCCTCGGACAAGGCCTGCACTCGCTGCCCCAGCCAGCCGATATCGCGCGACAGCGGCACGACGGCCGCCGCCGACCGGGCCGAGGCGCGCAGCGTCAGCGCCAGCAGCACCACCACGACCGCCACCAGCCCGCCCGCGATCAGCACCGCCGGATCGTTCCATGCATAGACCTGTCCGCCGAAGGTGATCATCGCCGCCCGAACAACCGCTCGATATCGTGCAGCTTCAGCTCGACATAGGTCGGCCGGCCGTGATTGCACTGGCCCGAATTCGGCGTCGCCTCCATCTCGCGCAGCAGCGCGTTCATCTCTTCGGCCCGCATCTGCCGGCCCGAGCGGACCGAGCCGTGGCAGGCCATCCGGCTCAGCACCGCGTCGATGCGGCCGCGCAGCAGATGGCTGTCGCCCAGGTCGGTCAATTCATCCAGGATGTCCCGGATCAGCCCCTGCACATCGGCCTGTCCCAGGATCGCGGGCACCTCGCGCACCGCGACGGCCGTACCGCCGAAGGGTTCGACCACCAGGCCCAGTCCTGCGAGATCTTCGGCCACGTCGAGGATACGGGTGGCATCGGTCGGCGAAAGCTCGACAATTTCGGGGATCAGCAGGGCCTGGGCGGCAATGCCCTTCTCGGCCATCTGCCGCTTCAGCCGTTCATAAACCAGGCGTTCATGCGCGGCGTGCTGATCGACGATCACAAAGCCACTGTCGGTTTGCGCGATGATCCAGTTTTCATGCAGTTGAGCGCGGGCCGCACCGAGGGGACGCGAGCTGTCCGCCTCGACAACCGGCTCGACCCGGGCGGCGGGCATCTCGGCGAAACCCTCGACCGGGGCGTGAGCCTCCTGCGGGGCCTGAAAGGCGTAAGCCCGCGCAATCGCCCCCTGCGAAGGCCGGTCCATCTGGTAAACCCTGGGGCTAAGCATCGGCTGCATCGCCACAGGCTCGGGCCGCATCGCCGCCAGCGTCTCGCCCGCGACCGTGGTCGAGGCACGGTGCCCCGCCCCCGCCAGCGCATGGCGCAGGCCCGAAACGATCAGACCCCGCGCCAGATCGGGTTCGCGGAACCTCACTTCGGCTTTGGCCGGATGGACGTTCACGTCGACCCTCTCCGGCTCGCAGGACAGGTTCAGCACGGCAGCAGGGTGCCGGTCGCGGGACAACACGTCGAAATACGCGGCCCGCAGCGCGCCCAGCATCATCCGGTCCAGCACCGGCCGGCCGTTAACGAAAACGAACTGCTGCGCCGAGGATCCGCGCGAATAGGTCGGCAGCGCAGCATAGCCGGTCAGCCGCATCCCGTCGCGTTCCACGTCGATCTTCAGCGCATTGTCGATGAAATCTCGGCCCAGAACACCCGTCAGCCGGCCATGCAAGGCATCGAAGAAATCGCCCGATTGCGGATCGGCGCGAAACAGCACCCGCCCCTCGCCGCCACCCGAGACATCGGTGAGGGTGAAGCCGACATGCGGCTCGGCCATGGCCAGACGGCGCACGACCTCGGCAATCGCCTGGGTCTCGGCCCGGTCGCTGCGCAGGAATTTCAGCCGCGCGGGCGTGGCGTAGAACAGATCGCGCAACTCGACCACCGTGCCACGGGTCAGGGCGGCGGGGCGCACCCCGGCCTCGCGCCCGCCGGCCACGGTCAGGCTCGCCGCCTCATGGTCCGCCACGCGCGAGGTCAGGGTCAGCCGACCGACCGCGCCAAGGCTGGGCAAAGCCTCGCCGCGAAAGCCGAAGGAGTGGATGTTCAGCAGATCCGACCCGTCGATCTTCGACGTGGCATGGCGCGAAACTGCCAGCGGCAGATCCGCCGCCGTCATGCCGCAACCGTCGTCCGTCACCCGGATCAGCACCTTGCCGCCATCGGCAATGTCGATCCCGATGCGGGTCGCGCCCGCGTCGAGCGCGTTTTCCGCCAGTTCCTTCACCGCCGAGGCGGGACGCTCCACAACCTCGCCCGCGGCAATGCGATTGATCGCGCCCTCGTCGAGATGGCGGATCACCGGCCGATCCGATGGCCGGTCGGCGGAACCGGAGATATTGGGGGCATGAAGGGTCATGCTACCAATCCTAGCAGGCGAGGCCAGAGTCTGCCAGGGGATTCGCGAAACGTTCCGCCCTGCGGCAGCCCCGACCTATTCGGTCGAGGTGACGCCCGTCGGCTGCCCGACCACAGTGAAATACAACGCGTCCGGCCGGATCAGGCTGGCGGCAACGCGGCGGACATCCTCCATCGTCACGGCATTCACCCGGTCGTTGCGGGTCCTGGGATAATCGGGCGCGAAGCCCATCATCTGCATCCCCACCAGAATGGAGGCGATGGGTCCGTTGCCGTCGAACCGCAGCGGATAGGCCCCGGTCATGAAGGTCTTGGCCTTGTCCAGTTCCTCCGCCGTGACGCCATCCTTCGCGATCTTCGCCCATTCGTCCTTCACGACCGAAATGGCCTCGGCCACCTTGTCGTTGGACGCGGCGAATTGCCCGATCAGCACCTGGGCATGGTCGAAATTGCCCAGATAGCTGCCGATCCCATAGGTCAGCCCGCGCTTTTCGCGCACCTCGGTCATCAGCCGCGCCGAAAAGCGCCGGCCGCCAAGGATTTCATTCAGCAGGGCGGCGGCGAAGTAATCGGGGTCCTTCAGCCCGATCCCCGGCTGGCCGAAAACGATCACCGATTGCGGCGAGGGGAAATCCTTGACCGTGATCCCGGCCTTGAACACAGGGCTGGCATCGCCCGGTTGCACTGCCCCGATGGCAGGCAGATCCCCCAGCAGCCGGTCGAGCATCGGCCCGAGTTCCTCGGCCGAAATGTCGCCCGCGGCCGCCACATAGATCCGGTCGCGCGCCATCGCGCCTTTCCAGGCGGCGAGAATGTCGTCGCGGCTCAGGCCCCCCACGCTTTCCGCCGTGCCATCGCCGTCGGTCGCATAGGGATGGTCGCCATAGGTCCGCGCGTCGAACAGGTTCGAGGCGATGCTGCCCGGATCCTTGTCGTTCGAGCGGATATTGGCCAGCACCTGACCCCGCACCCGCTCGATCGCATCGGCGTCGAACCGCGGCCGGATCAGTGCCGAGCGCAGCAGTTCCAGCGCCTGATCGCGGTTTTCGGTCAGGAACCTGGCCGAAACGGAAACCGTGTCGGCATCCGAGCCGAAGCGGAAACTGGCGGCCAGGCTGTCGCGCGCGGCGGCGAAGCCCTGCGCGTCCAGATCGCCCGCGCCCTCCTCGATCAGCGCGGTCATCAGATTGACCGCCCCGCGCTTGCCGTCGGCGTCGAGCGAGGTGCCGCCCTTGAACCGGATTTCCAGCGCGGCGAAGGGGATCGAATGATCCTCGACCAGCCAGGCGTTGATGCCGCCGGGCGAGGTCACGGCCTTGATGTCGATCTCGGCCTGCGCCGGCAGGGCGAAAGCGAGGGACAGCCCGAAGGCGGCGACGAGGTTGCGCAGAAGGGTCATTCGGTCGCTCCCTGAACGGCGGGGGGCAGGATCGGCGCGCCGACGGGGGCCACCGGGGCGCCCTCGGGGGCCTGAAGCCAGCCGGTCACGGCATTGCGGCGGTCGAGCACGCTTTGCGCCGCCGCGACCACATCCCCGGCGGTGACGGATTGCAGCACCTGCGGCCAGGCGTCGATGTCTTCAAGCGTCAGGCCGATCGCCAGCCCCTCGCCATAGCGTCGGGCCAGATCGCCGGAATCGTCGCGCGAATAGATGTCCGATGCGCGGATCTGCGCCTTGATCCGGGCCAGGTCGTCGGGGTTCACGCCATCGGCGAGGAACTGAGCAATCGCGGCATCCATCGCCGCCTCTGCCTCGGTCAGGCTGACGCCGGGCGTCGGCATGACATAGACGCCGAACTGCCCGCTGTCGACCGTATCCCCGTCATAGGAAGCGGAGGCATAGACCGCCTTCGGATTGTCGCCGAATTGCAGCGCCCTCGCCAGAACCGAGGTCGTGCCCGACCCGCCCAGCAATTCGGCCAGAACGGCAAGCGAGGCCGCGTCCTTCTGATCGCCCGGCCTGCGCCCGGGGGCAAGGTAGCTGCGGTAGACATAGGGCTCCGACACCCTTTCATCGGTCAGGGACAGCCGGCGTTCGGCCAGTTGCGGCGGCTCTTGCGGGCGGCGGCGGGGCGCGATTTTGTCCGAGGGGGCGAGCGGGCCGTAATATTCTCCGGCCAGTTCCTTCACGCGGTCGGGCGTGACATCGCCCGCGACGACCAGGATCGCATTGTTCGGCGCGTAATAGGCGCCGTAGAAATCCAGCGCATCCTGGCGGGACAGCTGTTCCATCTCGTGCCGCCAGCCGATGATCGGGATGCCGTAGCGGCTGTTCTTGAACTGCGCCGCGCGCATCTGTTCCCCCAGCAGAGCATCGGGCGAACTGTCGGTGCGTTGCGCGCGTTCCTCAAGGATCACGTCGCGTTCGGTCAGCACATCCGCCTCGGGCAGGCGGAGGTTGCGCATCCGGTCGGCCTCCATCTCCATCATCAGCGGCAGACGGTCGGCGGCGACGCGCTGGAAGTAAGCGGTGTAGTCCCAACTGGTGAAGGCGTTGTCCGTGCCGCCCTGCGCCTCGACCGTGGCCGAGAATTCGCCGGGGGCGAGCTTTTCGGTACCCTTGAACATCAGATGTTCCAGGAAATGCGCAATGCCGGAATGGCCCGCCGCCTCGTCGGCGGAGCCGATGCGATACCAGACCATCTGCGTCACGACCGGGGCGCGGTGATCCTCGACCACCACGACCTCCAGCCCGTTGGGCAGATCGAAATGGCTGACATCGCCGGCCTGGGCGGGCAAGGCGAAAAGGGCAAGGCCAAAGGCCAGCGCCCGGCCGGTGCGATGCGGCATCCGCAATCCTCCGAAACAAACTCAGGGCGCGAGCCTACGCGGGGCGGGCCTGCGCGCAACCCCCGGCAACGCGGATGTTACTTGTCGTCAAGCGACGATTGCGCCGGGGCCGAAGGGGTCTTCGCCCCCGCCCTGCGCCAGCGTTCCAGTTCGGAATACTGGTCCAGCGACTGGTCGCGATAGGCGCGGAAATAGACATTGGTGCCGAACACCCGTTCGAGAAGCCGGCCGTCGTTCTTGCGCCGGAACTCCAGATCGCGGGCGGCCAGTTCTTGCCGGATGCCAGGCGTGACGCCATAGCGCGAGGCTTGGGCGACCAGCGCCCCGTCCGCTGCCGGAATGCCGCCCGCGGCACCGGCACGCCCGCCAAGCGCCGCGATCGCATCGGCCTCGGGGTTCGGATCGGTGCGGTTCCCGCCGCCCGGCGTGGGTGTCGGCAGATCGGACAGGTTTTCCGGCATGGTCAGCGCCCTGGGTGGCACGATGCCGAATTCGTCCGGCCCCTCGCCGGTCTTGCGGATGTTCATCAACTCTGGATTCGCGTCCGAACCGCAAGCCGCCAGCGCAAAGAACGCCACGCCCGCCAAGGCGAGAACCCCCCGTGCTGCCCGCATTGCTGCCTCCGATCTTCGTCCGTTGAAGTCCTATTAGCCTAAAGCCCGGGCCGCGTCACGGGGTCTTGTCACCGCCGCCCGCCGCGCGCACCCCGGGCCGGCTTTTCCTTGCCGGTGAACAGGATCAGCCCCACCGCGCCCGCGAAAATCGCGATGTCGGCGACGTTGAACGCATAGGGATTCTCGATCCCGCAGCAGGTCACGTTCAGGAAATCCGCCACGGCACCATAGGCCAGCCGGTCGATGACATTGCCCAGCGCCCCACCGATCAGCACGCCCGCCGAAAGCTGCGCCCATTTCCCCGCGCCCGACCGGCCGATCCAGATGGCGACCCAGGCGGACACGACCAGCGCCACCGCGATCAGCACCCAGCGCATGACCGAGCCATCGCTGGCGAAGAGGCCGAAGTTCACCCCCCGGTTCCAGGCCATGCGGAAGGTCACAAGGTCCGGCACGACTTCGATCACGCCGCGCGTGGCGAGGTCGAGGCCCCGCAGCACGCCAAGCTTCGTCACCTGGTCGAGGATGAAGACCGCCAGCGCGGCAAGACCCATACGGCGCATCGGCGGCTCAGTGACGGAAGTGGCGCTGACCGGTCAGCACCATGGCCAGGCCCAGCCGATCGGCGGCGGCGATCACCTCGTCGTCGCGCATCGAGCCGCCCGGCTGGATCACCGCCGTGGCGCCGACGCCCGCCAGAACCTCGATCCCGTCGGCAAAGGGGAAGAAGGCGTCCGAGGCCGCGACGCAGCCTTTGGCCGGCGTATCGGCCAGGCCAAGGATCTCACCCATCTGGCCGGCCTTGCGCGCGGCGATCATCGTCGAATCGACCCGGCTCATCTGGCCCGCGCCGACACCCACGGTCGCCCCGCTTTTGGCATAGACGATGGCGTTCGATTTGACGTGTTTCGCGACCGTCCAGGCGAACAGCAGATCGGCCAGTTCCTCGTCCGTCGGCGCACGTTTGGTCACGACCTTCAGGTCGGACAGGGTGACATAGCCCGAATCGCGGTCTTGCAGCAGAAAGCCGCCCGCGACCTGTTTGAAGGCCGCGCCATCGGCGCGCGGATCGGGCAGACCGCCGGTGGTCAGCAGGCGCAGGTTCTTTTTCGCGGCGAAGACCGCCTTCGCCTCGGCGGTGGCGCCGGGGGCAATGACGACCTCGGTAAAGATCTCGGCGATCCTTGTGGCGGTCGGCCCGTCGAGTTCGTGATTCAGCGCGACGATACCCCCGAAGGCCGAGGTGCGGTCGCAGTCATAGGCGCGCGCATAGGCCTCGGCCAGGGTCGCGCCGCGCGCCACGCCGCAGGGGTTCGCGTGTTTGATGATCGCGACGGCGGGGCCGTCCTTCGGGTCGAACTCCGCCACCAGTTCGAAAGCCGCGTCGGTGTCGTTGATGTTGTTGTAGCTGAGTTCCTTGCCCTGCCACTGTTTCGCGGTCGCCACGCCCTCGCGGCCATGGCCCGAGACGTAAAAGGCCGCAGACTGATGCGGGTTCTCGCCATAGCGCAGCGGCTGCGCCAGCTTGCCGGCAAAAGACTTCCAGCGCG
>JAATGA010000033.1 GCA_015654855.1 Rhodobacterales bacterium | reverse complement strand
CGACATGTCGGAATTCATGGAGAAACACGCCGTCGCCCGCCTGATCGGTGCGCCTCCCGGCTATGTCGGCTATGACGAAGGTGGTGTGTTGACCGAGGCCGTGCGGCGCAAGCCCTATCAGGTCGTGCTGTTCGACGAGGTGGAAAAGGCCCACCCCGACGTGTTCAACGTGCTGCTGCAAGTGCTGGACGATGGCCGTCTGACCGACGGTCAGGGCCGGGTGGTGGACTTCAAGCAGACGCTGATCGTGCTGACCTCGAACCTCGGGGCCTATGCGCTCAGCCAGTTGCCGGACGGGGCCGATCCGTCCGAGGCCCGGCGCGAGGTGATGGAGGCGGTGCGCGGACACTTCCGCCCCGAATTCCTGAACCGTCTGGACGAGACGATCATCTTCGACCGTCTGGGCCGGGGCGATATGGGCGGCATCGTCGACATCCAGCTCAAACGGCTGGAAAAGCGGCTGGAGTCGCGCAAGATCGTGCTGGAACTGGACCCCTCGGCCAGGGAGTGGCTGGCGGAAGAGGGCTACGATCCGGTCTTCGGCGCGCGGCCGCTGAAACGGGGGATCCAGCGCAGCTTGCAGGACAAGCTGGCCGAGATGATCCTGGCGGGCGACGTGACGGATGGCTCTGTGGTTCGGGTCGCGACCGGACCGGAGGGGCTGCTGATCGGCGACAGGGTTGCGGCGTCCAACCGCGAACGCCCGACGCAGGCGCCGCTGCACTGATATCCCGGGCCGCGGGGGCCGGGCGAGACGGGGGCCTTCGGGTCCCCGTTTTCGTTTCGGGGCTGAAAGCGGGGGCGCGGTTGCCGTGTCCACAGGCATTTTGCCTTCCTGCCGTCAAAGCACCTGGCACGATCAAGATGATGGAGGCGCGAGCATGGGCCATCAACGACGCGAAACATGCCGGCGCGACCAGGATCGAAATGCAGATGTAGGCGAACCATGCCAGCGGGCAGACGACCGAGCGCTATATCCGCGAGCGTTCCGATACCGAGAAAAAGGGGATCGAGATCAGATCGGGAACACCTTTCCAAAAGTGATGCCCCAACTCGTTCCAGGCCCTCGAAAGGGGGTGTTCATTAAGTCATTGAGAAGATTGATGGAAGATTGGTGGCGAGGGGGGGACTCGAACCCCCGACCCCGTGATTATGAGTCACGTGCTCTAACCAGCTGAGCTACCTAGCCACTTGCGGAGGTCACTAGTAGAGCGGCGGGGGAGCGTCAAGCGGAATCTCGTCGCGCGCCATCCATCCCACGTCGCGCGGCCGGGTCATCCGCCGGACGATCCGGCATGGGCGATCCGGGGTCGGCCGGTGGCGGTGACGGTCACCACGGCCTCGATGAACATCGCCGTACCCTCGACCTCGGCTTCGCGGATCTCACGCGCGGCGGTCAGGCGCGGGCTTTCCGCCCCGGCTGCCTGCGCGCGCGCGGCGGCCTCGTCCCGCAGCGCCGCCTCCAGTGCGTCGAGGGCGGCGTCGCGGTCGGGAAAGGCCCGCGGACCCAGGGGCAGGTGCGCGACGAAGCGGCCGACGGCGGGCGAGGACACATGGCCCGACACCCGTTGCGCCACCTGGCCCACCACCGCGCCGATCGCATTGGCGACGCCCGCGTGCTCCGGCAGGATCATCTCGCAGCCAAGGCGTTGGCCCACCGGGCCATAGTAATGCGGGGCGGAGGCGCCAAGGCCGATCACCGGCACCGCCAGGCGGGTCGACAACTCGATCACGCCACGATGGTGCGCAAGGCCCGCGCGCGTCAGCATATGGCGGGCCAGCGGGCCCGGCGGCTCTGCCGTGAAGGCGGGATCCTCGGCGAAGGCCGCCTCCAGCAGGCAGTCGGCGGTCTGGAGCGTCAGGCGGTCGATTACGGCCCGGGCCAGCGTCGCGGCGTCCGCCGCGATGCGATCCCCCGCGCCGTCGCGGCGTCGCGCCATCAGCCGCAGCGCCTTTTCCGAAGCCGTGGCGTCCCAGTCGGACTGGCGGCCCAGCACATGGCTCGCATCCGTCGGGGTGACGCCGGCGATCATCACCAGCCCCCGCGCGACCAGGCGGTCGAGCGAGGCGATTTCCACCCGGGTCAGCAGCGCCCGGCCCATCGGCATGGGGGTCGCGATCCGGGCCAGCAGCGCGGATTCGCGCGGGGACAGATCGGCGGTGCCGGCGCTGTCCTCGCCTGTCGCCTCGGGCATCGGGATGACGAAGCGCCCATCATGCTCGCCGGGGGCTGCCAGCGACAGCGCATGATCCAGCGCGGCATGGACCATCGGCCCGTGCTCTGCCACCAGCAGCGCCACCGGGCACAGCCGCCGGGGGCCGAGCCGCAGCGTGCCCGTCAGGCCCTCGGTGGCCAGATGCACCTCGCTGTCGCCGCCAAGGCCGGTGGTGCGCATCGCCACTGCCTCGACCATGGTGCGGAAACCGCCGACCGCCGCGCCGGCGGGGTCGATGTCCGGCTGCCCGTCGCGCAGCAGACAGACATCTGTCGTCGTCCCGCCGATGTCCGAGACCAGCGCATCCCGCGCCCCGGTCAGCCATTGCGCTCCCACGATGCTGGCGGCGGGGCCGGAGAGGATCGTCTCGATCGGCCGTTCGCGCACCATCGCGGCCGAGATCAGCGCGCCGTCGCCCCGCGTCACCATCAGCGGCGCGGCGATGCCGCTGGTGGCGAGGTGGCGCTCGCAGGCGGCGACGAGGCGGTCGATCATGCCCGTGAGCCGCGCGTTCAGCACCGCCGTCAGCGCCCGCTTCGGCCCGTTCAACTGCGCCGAAAGGTCGTGCGAACAGGTGACGGGGCGTCCCGTCACACGGCGGATCGCTGCGCGTGCCGCGACCTCATGCGCCGGGTTGCGGGTCGCGAAGCGCGCGGCCACCGCGAAACCCGCGACCGAGGGCGCCAGCGCCGCAGCCTCGGCCTCCAGCCGGGAAAGATCCAGGGGCGTCGCCTCGATCCCGGCATGGCTGTGCCCGCCGGCAAGGCGGAGAACGGGGTCGCCTTTCAGCGCCGCGGCCAGCCCGCCGCGCTCCAGATCGCCCTCGTCGAAGCCGATGAAGACCAGTGCAACCCGGCCGCCCTGGCCCTCGACCAGCGCATTGGTCGCCAGTGTCGTCGAGAGTGACACCAGCGCGATCTGATCCGCCGCGATGCCCGCTGCCGCGATGGCGGCATCGACGGCCCGCCCGATGCCAAGCGCCAGATCGCCCCGCGTGGTCAGCGACTTGGCCTTGCCCAGAACCCGTTGCGGCGCGCCGTCCCCGCCTTCGTCGAGGATGACCGCATCGGTATAGGTTCCCCCGGTGTCGACCCCCAGCAGACATGCCATGCGTCTTCCTTTCAGACCGGACGCCGCGCCTCGGGCGCGGCTTGCGACAGCCTGCGGCGGCGGGCGGCGGTCGGAATGCCCAGTTGGGCGCGATATTTCGCGATGGTGCGCCGCGCCAGCCCACCCGGCGCGGGTGCCAGCCGTTCCGCCAGTTCGGCGTCGGTCAGCGGATGCGCCCCATCCTCTTCGGAAACCAGCCGGTTCAGGCGTTTGCGGATAGCCTCCGCCGCCGTTCCCGCCACCCCGGCCGAAAACAGCGCGCGCAGGCTGAGCGTTCCGGCGGGCGTGTCGGCCTGAACACCGGCGATCAGCCTGGACACCGTGCTTTCGTGCAGGCCGATCGCCTCGGCGACCGAGGCCATGGTCATCGGCACCAGATGCTCGCGCCCGCCTTCGAGCGCCGTGGTCTGGCGGCGCAGAACCTCTGCCGCGACGGCCAGCAGAGTGCCGTTGCGCCGCTCGATCATCGCGGTCAGGGCGCGGGCGGCGGCGGCCTGCGGCCCGCTGCCCGCGATATCGATCGAAGGCAGGGCGCAGCGGTTGATCGAGATCTCCCACGTCCCGCGCGCCCCGCGTACGACGATCAGATCCGGCTCGCGCAGATCGGCGGGGGCGAGGGGGGAAAAGACGGCACCCGGCTTGGGGTTGAAGCTGCGGATCAGCCGCAGGCGCAGCATGATCTCGGCCCCGGACGTGTCGGCAAGACGCGCCAGCCGGTCGAGCGCCCCTGTCGCCAGCAGGTCCAGATGGTCCAGCACCACCGCCAGCGTCGCATCCATTCGCCCTGCATCCTCGGCCTGAAGCCGCAGGCATTCGGCCAGGTCGCGGGCGAAAAGGCCCGGCGGGTCGATATGTTGCAGGTGGAACAACACCTCCTCGACCTCGGCCACGGGCAGGCGCAGGTCGTCGGCGATGGCCGCCACCGGCCGGCCGAGCCATCCTGTCGGCTCCAGCGCCTCGGCCAGCGCGGTGGCGATCTGGCGTTCGCGGGGGGTGCGCAGCAGCCGGGCGGATCGCGCGGCGACATGGGCGATCAGCCCGGGCTCGGGTGCGGCGGGTTCGGTGGAGGGGGGCGACAGTCCGGCGAAGGCCGTCTGCCAGCGCGGCAGCCAGTCGGCCGGCCCGCGTTCCGGTGGCGGGGCGATCCGCAGCGCCGGGTTTTCCGCCGCCGCCTCGTCCAGCATCAGCGCAACGCCCGCCGCATCCGCACGCATCAGCCGGATCGAGGCATGGAGCGCCGGGTTCAGGGCGAGCCGCTGCGTCTGCGCGATGGTGATGCGCGGCCGGCCCCTCATCGCGCGCTCACGCCAGCCCGGCTTCCAGCCGCGCCAGCAGCGCGGACAGCATCGCCTCGCAGCGGTTGAGCTGTTCGAGGCTGACATATTCGTCGGGCTTGTGGCCCTGGGCCATCGACCCCGGGCCGCAGATCACCGTGGGGATGCCCAGACGGCGGTCGAAGAGTCCGCCTTCGGTGCCGAAGGCGACCTTGATCGTGCCGTTGGCTCCGGTCAGGGATTTGACGAAATTCACCACGGCTGCGTCGGTCGGCGTGCCGAGGCCGGGATAGTCCCACAGCCGTTCGATACGGATATCGGCCTCGGGGAAGCGGTCGCGCAGAGGGGCGACGATGGCCTCGGCCGCGCTGCGCAGCCGGGCGATCAGCATCTCAGGGTCGTCCTGGGCCAGCGAGCGTATCTCGAAGTCGATGGTGGCGGCGTTCGGCACGATATTGACCTGAATGCCGCCCGACATCTTGCCGACGTGGATCGTCGTATAGGGCACGTCGTAGTCGCCGTCCTTCGCGCCGTTCGTGGCGACATCCTGCTGCAAGGCGCGCACGGCGCCCACGAAATCCGCCGCCAGATGCAGCGCGTTCAGCGCAAGCGGGGCGAGCGCCGAATGTCCCTCGCGCCCGGTGCAGGTGGCGCGCAACGCGACCTTGCCCTTGTGGCCGGTGGCGACCTGCATCGCCGTGGGTTCGCCCACGATGCAGAAGGTCGGGCGCACCGGCGCGGCATCCAGCAGGTCGATCAGCGAGCGGACGCCGAGGCATCCGACCTCTTCATCATGGCTCAGCGCCAGGTGCAGCGGGGTGGCGAGCGGGCGGCGGGCGGCGCGGATCATCGCGGCGATGGCGCAGGCGACGAAGCCCTTCATATCGGCGGTACCGCGCCCGTAAAGCCGCCCTTCGCCCTCGGTCAGATCGAACGGCGGGCGGGTCCAGGCCTGACCCTCGACCGGAACCACATCGGTATGGCCGGACAGCATGACGCCACCCAGGCCCGCGGGACCGGCGGT
>JAATGA010000287.1 GCA_015654855.1 Rhodobacterales bacterium | reverse complement strand
CTTTATGGCCATGGTCAACAATGTGCCGGATGACTGGCACTGGTCCGCCTTTTCCATAGGCCGCAACCAGATGGCCTATGTCGCCGCGGCCGTTCTGGCCGGGGGCAACGTGCGCGTCGGGCTTGAGGACAACCTCTGGCTGGAAAAGGGCGTTCTGGCGACCAATGCGCAGCTGGTCGAACGGGCGGCCACAATCATCGAGAATATGGGCGCGCGAGTGATCACTCCCGCCGAGGTGCGTATGAGGCTTGGCCTGACCAAGCGCGCGCCGGTCGCGAAGTAAGGAACGCATCATGGCAAGAAAAGCGGCGATCATCGGCGGTGGCGTTATCGGCGGGGGCTGGGCGACCCGCTTCCTTTTGTCGGGCTGGGATGTGGCGATCTTTGACCCAGACCCCGAGGCCCCCCGCAAGGTGGGCGAGGTGCTGGCCAATGCCCGCGCCGCCCTGCCCGCGCTGTCGGATGTGCCGATGCCGGCGGAAGGGAAACTCACCTTCACCGGCACGATCACCGAGGCGGTCGAGGGCGCGGATTACATCCAGGAATCGGTGGGCGAACGGCTGGACCTGAAACACCGGGTTCTGGCGCAGATCCAGCAGGTCGCGCCCGATACGCTGATCGGCTCCTCGACCTCCGGCTTCAAACCCTCGGAACTGCAACAGAACGCGGCTAATCCGGGCCAGATCTTCGTCGCCCACCCGTTCAACCCGGTCTACCTGTTGCCGCTGGCCGAGGTCGTGCCATCGCCGGTGAACCCGCCGGCATCGGTCGAGGCCGCGAAGGAAATCCTGCGCGAAATCGGGATGTTCCCCCTGCACATCCGCAAAGAGATCGACGCCCATATCGCCGACCGCTTCCTTGAGGCGGTGTGGCGCGAGGCGCTCTGGCTGGTCAAGGACGGCGTCGCCACGACCGAGGAAATCGACGAGGCGATCCGCATGGGCTTTGGCCTTCGCTGGGGTCAGATGGGCCTGTTCGAGACCTATCGCGTTGCCGGTGGCGAGGCCGGCATGAAGCATTTCATGGCGCAGTTCGGCCCCTGCCTGACCTGGCCCTGGACCAAGCTGATGGATGTGCCCGAGTTCAACGATGAACTCGTCGACCTGATCGCGGGCCAGTCGGATGCGCAATCCGGCCATATGACCATCCGAGAGCTGGAACGGGCGCGGGACCAGAACCTGATCGGCTTTCTGCGGGTGCTGAAAGAGCGGAACTGGGGCGCGGGCAAGGTGCTGCTGGACCACGACGCCCGCCGTCGTGCCGCCGCCCCGGACCCCGTGCCGGAAACGGCAGCGCCTCTGGAACTGGCGCATATGACCGTGCTGCCGGGCTGGATCGACTACAACGGCCATATGACCGAAAGCCGGTATCTCTTCGCCTCGTCCGAGACGGTCGATGCTTTCCTGCGCTTCATCGGCGCGGATATGGAGTATGTCCATTCGGGCTACAGCTACTACACCGCCGAGACGCATATCATGCACCTCGATGAGGCGAAGCTGGGCGAGCGGCTGACCGGCACGGTGCAGGTGCTCTATGCCGACGAAAAGCGGCTGCATATCTTCATCCGCATTCTTAAGGCGGGCGAGCCTATCGCCACGCTGGAACAGATGCTGCTGCATGTGGACATGGGGCTGGGCAAGACCACGCCCGCGCCGAAAGCAATCCTCGACCGGCTGCTGCCGATCGCAGAGGCGCACAAGGCCCTGCCCGTGCCGCCCGCCGCCGGCCGCCACGTCGGCCAGAAGAAGGGCTAAGCCATGGATTTCGGACTGACCGAAGAACAGAAGCTTATCGTCGAGACCACCCGCGCCTTCGTCGAGAACGAGCTTTACCCGCATGAGGCCGAGGTCGAGCGCACCGGCCATCTGCGCCCCGAACTGGTGAAGGAAATTCAGGCAAAGGCGATGGAGGCCGGCCTCTACGCTGCCAACATGCCGGAAGAGGTCGGCGGCGCCGGCCTCGATACCCTGTCCTGGCTGCTTTACGAAAAGGAACTGGGCAAGGCCAACTACGCCCTGCACTGGACCTGCGTGGCGCGGCCGTCGAACATCCTGCTGGCAGGGACGGAGGAGCAGCGGCAGCGCTATCTTTACCCCTGCATCCGGGGCGAGAAATGGGACTGCCTCGCCATGACCGAACCCGGCGCGGGGTCCGACCTGCGGGGAATGAAGGCCACGGCGAAGAAGGACGGCGATGCTTGGGTGCTGAACGGCACCAAACATTTCATCAGCCATGCCGACACCGCGGATTTCGCCATCGTCTTCATGGCCAGTGGCGAAGAGGATACGCCGCGCGGTCCGAAAAAGCTGATCACCGCCTTCTTCGTCGACAAGGGGACGCCGGGCTTCATCGTCCGCGACGGCTATCGCAACGTGTCGCACCGCGGCTATACCAATGCGATCCTCGAATTCGACAACTGCCGCCTGCCCGAATCCCAGATCCTGGGAGAGGTCCATAAAGGCTTTGAGGTCGCCAACACCTGGCTCGGCGCCACCCGCCTGCAAGTGGGCGCCACCTGCCTCGGCCGTGCCGAACGGGCGCTCGGCCATGCGATCTCTTACGCGGCCGAGCGCAAACAGTTCGGCCAGCAGATCGGCAAGTTTCAGGGCGTCAGCTTCAAGCTCGCCGATATGGCGATGGAGCTGAAGGCCGCAAACCTGCTGACCTGGGAAGCGGCCTGGAAGTTCGACAACGGCACGGTGACCGAGGCTGACATGTCGATGGCCAAACTCAAGGCCACCGAGGTCCTGGCGATGATCGCCGACGAGGCGATCCAGATCCACGGCGGCATGGGCCTGATGGACGAACTGCCGCTGGAACGCATCTGGCGCGACGCCAGGGTCGAACGCATCTGGGAAGGCACCTCGGAAATCCAGCGCCACATCATCAGCCGCGAACTGCTGCGCGCTGTCGGCGGCTGAAGCAAAAGGAAGGGGGCTTTCCACCCCCCTCCTGGCCCGCGGCCAGTTCACCCCCGAGGATATTTGCGCCGGGATGAAAGGTGAAAGAAAAGCTCTCATTCATCCTGGCAGAAATATCCTCGGGGGGTCCGGGGGCGAAGCGCCCCCCGGATCGCAGTCGGAACCGGGTTGCAAGTCAGTGCGGGATGACGCCAACCTCTCCGAAAGATCGGAGAGCGAAGATGACCTCAGGCCCCGCTATCACCTTCACCTATTGCACCCAATGCAACTGGATGCTCCGCACCGCCTGGATGGCGCAGGAACTGCTTTCGACCTTTGGCCAGGACCTCGGCTTGGTGACGCTGATCCCCGCGACCGGCGGCGTCTTCCGCATCGGGATCGACGGCAAGCAGGTCTGGGACCGCAAGGAAAACGGCGGCTTCCCGGATTCCAGGATCCTCAAACGGCTTGTCCGTGATCATGTCTGGCCCGAAAGGGATCTGGGCCATGTGGACGGTCCGGCCGGCGACAAGCCGGACACGCCCGGCGACGCCGCCTAGACCGCCCGTTCCGCCATCGCGCGCCGACGGGGCTGCACCAGCGCAACCCCCGCCAGCATCACGGCAAGCGCCAGCCAGACCGAGGGCGGAAATCGCTCTCCCAGGATCGCCATCGACCACAGCACCCCTGTCGCCGTGATCAGATACGAGGATTGCGAGGCGAAAACCGCCCCCGCCCGCGCGGCGAGCCAGATATAGCCCGCATAAAGCACCGCATGGATCGCCGACGAGGCGATCAGCGCCCATTCCGACGCTCCCGGCGGCGCAGGAGGCAGCGCCCATTGCCCGGTGACGAGCACGAGGCCCAGGCACAGGACCAGCGCCACCAGCGCCGCGCCGGTCATGGCGGTGACAGGATCCATCCCGGCCATGCCGCGGCGGGCGACATAATTCGCCTCGAGCGCATAAAACAGCGGCCCGATCAGCGCCGCCGGAATCGCGGCCACCACCGACGGTTCCAGCCCGCCGCCCGGTCCGGCGATCAGCGCGACGCCGCCAAGCCCCATCAGCAGCCCCAGCAGGCGCGGGACGGAAAAGCGGTCGGCCCCCGTCGCCAAAGCCAGCGGAAAGGCGATCATCGGCACCGCCGAGACCAGGATGGACATCACCCCCGAGGGCAGCCGGGCGATCGACAGATAGAAGCTGGCGTTGGGCACCACCGTGCCCAGGACCGCGACCACGACGTAAAACCGCAAAGCCTCGGGCGTCGCAGGAAGTTTGCGGCCACGCATCAGCGTCGCCCCGCCCAGAACCGCCACAACGATCACCATCTGCCAGAACAGCATCAGGAACGGCGGATGTCCCGCCTGGGTCGCGATCTTCGACAGCGGATGGGTCAGGCCCCAGCCCGCGCCCAGCACCACAAGGAAAGCGACAAGGCGCAAAGTCACCTCACGGCCCCGAAGGTTCCAGCAGGCCGCCCTGACGGACCATGATGACGCGCCTGGCGCGGCCGGTGCGGTCGTCGGTCTCGACATAGACGCCCGACAGGGTCGCAGGTCCCTCGGCCGGGGTGAAACGCTCTTTCGGCATCCCGGTGACGAAGCGGCGCAAAGGCTCCATCTTCTCCATCCCGATGACGGAGTTGTAGTCGCCGCACATGCCCGCATCGGTCTGATAGGCGGTGCCGCCGGCCAGGATCATCGCATCGGCGGTGGGCACATGGGTGTGGGTGCCGACGACAAGGCTCGCCTGGCCGTCGCACCAATGACCCATTCCCATCTTTTCCGACGTCGCCTCGGCATGGACGTCGAGGATCGCCGCCTGGACCGCTGCGCCGAGCGTATGGGTCTTCAGCACCTGCTCCACCGCGCTGAACGGGTCGTCGAAGGGCCTTTTCATGAACACCTGGCCCAGCACCTGGGCGACCAGCACCTTGCGCCCGCCCGGCGCGTCGAAGACGCGCGCCCCGCGTCCCGGCGCGATCTTCGAGAAGTTCAGCGGCCGGATCACCCGTGGTTCCGCCTCGATGAACTGCGCCATATCCTTCTGATCGAAGGCATGGTCACCAAGCGTGATGCAGTCGGCCCCGGCGGCAAGCAGGTTGCGGGCATGGTCGGCCGACAGCCCCGCTCCGGCCGTGGCGTTCTCGCCATTGACCACGACGAAATCCAGCGCCCATTCGGCACGCAGCCGGGGCAGTTCGGTCGCGATGGCCGTGCGCCCGGCCCGCCCCATCACATCGCCAAGGAAAAGGAGTCTCATGCTCAAGCCCTAGTCGGGACAACGCATCGGAGTCCAGCCGAGACTGGGCGAAAACGCGGTTCGGCGGCATAATTTTCCCGCCGCCAGGAGGTCATCAGACATGATCGTTCTGCGGCGCCCGGGGGGAAGTCATGGCCTGCTCAAAACAGCATCGGTGTGGGGTCCATCGGAAGGATCGACATTCGCTATCGGCCGACATCCACAGGCCATCTTGAGCAAAAATTATACCATTAACAATCAATGTGTTGCGAAATTTCCAGATATTCCGAAAACCGACCTGCCGACATAAAACCCGACTGTCGACATCGGTTTCCCGACCTGCCCGGGCGATGTTGAAGAACCGCGCAAAGAAAGGCCGAGCGGAGAGTGCCCTTGACGTTGATGGAGGGGCAGGAAACGTAACTGCTTCCGCTCGGGCGGTTTCTTCGCTTCCTTCTTCGCCTCGTAAGCACGATCCGTGGCACGGGTCTGTCGATGCCCTTCCAGTTATCCGGGAGGAGCGGGTTGAGTTCATCGCCCCAGTTGATCCGAACGTTACAGGTCCCGGCGAAACGGTCGGGGGTGACCTGCGTCTCATTCATGGCCAGCGCCCCGGAAAGGGCGTCGACCGCAATTTCGATGGCGAGTCCGAACCGACAGGCGGCCCCGAGCGTCATCACGGCGAAAGATCACGCCCAGAACCGCACTTGGGGTCAGGACCTCGCCCGCCTCCAGCCGCTGGTCGGCCTCGCAGAACCCGCAGGCGATGAAGGGCCGAGGATCGGGAACCCCGCCGCCGCTGGCAGGGTCCACCGGATCTGGCCGCGCACCGTCAGGGCGAAGTCGATCAGCCAGCCGCCCGGCACACAGACCCCGGCGAAGAGCAGCCGGTAAAACGGCGCGCAGGTGAAATCGCGCCAGCCCGTGGCCAAAGCAGCCCGCAGGTCGGGGCGTCGAACCGCATCACCTCTGACGTCGCCGCGGAGGGCACCGCAGCCGGGGGCGGGGCGGTCTGTCCTGTCATGGGGTCCTCTTCCTTTGCGGTCAGACCAAATGCGACAATCTGTCACGAAAACATGTTTTAAAAGTAATCTTTTGCGCAACCGGAAAGGAACCGCAGTCACGTCGCACGGGTCCGCCGCAATGGCATCGCGAAACGGAGCCCGGCCGCCCGAGACTGATCCCCCGCGATCGGGGCACAGCCCGCCCGAGGCCGCTCGCTGCGAGTCAGTCGGCGTTCGCCTCGGCCCGGCTTTTGCCGTGAACATCCATAGCCAGGGTCGCGGCCATGAAGGCGTCGAGATCGCCATCCAACACGCCCTGCGTGTCCGAGGTCTCGAAGTTGGTGCGCAGGTCCTTGACCATCTGATAGGGCTGCAAGACATAGCTGCGGATCTGGTTGCCCCAGCCGGCGTCGCCCTTCGCCTCATGCGCATCGTTGATGGCGGCGTTGCGCTTGTCCAGTTCCTGCTGATAGAGCCGGGCCTTCAGCGCGTTCATCGCGATCTCGCGGTTCTGGTGCTGCGATTTCAGCGAAGAGGTCACGACGATCCCGGTCGGGAAGTGGGTGATCCTGACCGCCGAGTCGGTCTTGTTGACGTGCTGGCCACCCGCACCGGACGAGCGGAAGGTGTCGATGCGGATGTCCTTGTCCAGCACCTCGATCGCGATGTTGTCGTCCACGACCGGATAGACCCAGACGCTGGCGAAAGAGGTCTGCCGCTTGTCACCCGAGCCGAAGGGGCTGATCCGCACCAGGCGATGGACGCCCGATTCCGACTTCAGCCAGCCATAGGCGTTGCGGCCCGAGATCTTGTAGGCGACGGATTTGATCCCCGCCTCCTCTCCCGGGGTTTCGGACAGCATCTCGACCGTGTAGCCCTTGGCCTCGGCCCAACGAGTATACATCCGGGCCAGCATCTCGGCCCAGTCCTGGCTTTCGGTGCCACCCGCGCCCGCGTTGATTTCGAGGAAGGTGTCGTTGCCGTCGGCCTCGCCATCCAGCAGCGCCTCAAGTTCCTTTTGCCCGGCCAGGACCGACAGATCGCGCAGCGCAGCCTCGGCTTCGGCGACGATTTCCTCGTCGCCCTCGGCCTCGCCCATCTCGATCAGCTCGACATTGTCCTTCAGCCCGCTGTCGATCAGCCGCCAGGTCGACATCGCATCCAGCAGCCCCTGGCGTTCCCGCATCAGCTTTTGCGCGCGCGCGGGATCGTTCCACAGATCGGGATTCTCGATCAGCGCGTTGAACTCTTCCAGCCGATGGGGCGCGGTCTCCACATCCATCCGCTGCGAAAGCAGTTTCAGCGATTTGACAATCGCATCGACATGGTTCTGCGTTTCGGCGCGCATCGGGCGTCCCTCAAGGCTTGCTGATCAGGGCCGGGTGATAGCGCCCCAAAGCGCGGGCGACAAGACCCGCCGCCCCTGGCACACTCCGCCCCCTTGCATCCTGGTGAAATATCCCACGGGGGTCGTCTGTTGGATTCGCCATTGGCTCAAGAACCAATGGACGACGAGGTGTGCCCCCCGCCGCCGCGCAACGGCAGCCACATGCGTTACGCCGGGAGCGTCACTCCGCCGCCTGCTGCGCGGCCTCGGCTTCTGCCTCGGCGGCCTGGATCGCCTCGGCCTTCTTCTCGACCAGTTCGACGATATGGTCGATCATCTGCTCGTTCGACATGCGGTGGCTTTGCTTGCCCGCCATATAGACCATGCCATTGCCATTGCCGCCACCGGTGAAGCCGATGTCGGTCATCAGCGCCTCGCCCGGGCCGTTCACGACACAGCCGATGATCGAGAGGCTGAGCGGAGTCTTGATATGCTCCAGCCGTTTTTCCAGCTTTTCCACGGTCCTGATCACGTCGAACCCCTGCCGCGCGCAAGAGGGGCAAGAGATGATCTGGACACCGCGGGTGCGCAGGCCGAGGCTTTTCAGGATCTCGTATCCGACCTTGACCTCTTCGACCGGATCAGCCGACAGGCTGACGCGGATCGTATCGCCGATCCCGAACCACAGCAGTTGCCCCAGCCCGATAGCGGATTTCACCGTGCCGGAGGTCAGCCCCCCGGCCTCGGTGATGCCAAGGTGGATCGGCGCATCGGTCGCCTCGGCCAGTTGCTGATAGGCGGCAGAGGCGAGAAACACGTCCGAGGCCTTCACGCTGATCTTGAATTCGTGGAAGTCGTGATCCTGCAGAATCTTGGCGTGTTCGAGCGCGCTTTCCACCAGCGCCTCGGGGTTCGGCTCGCCGTATTTCTCGAGCAGGTGCTTTTCGAGCGAGCCTGCATTCACGCCGATGCGGATGGAGCAGCCATAATCCCGCGCGGCGTTGACCACCTCGCGCACGCGCACCGAGCTGCCGATATGGCCGGGGTTGATGCGCAGGCAAGCGTCGCCGGCCTGGGCGGCCTCGATGGCGCGGCGATAG
>JAATGA010000455.1 GCA_015654855.1 Rhodobacterales bacterium | reverse complement strand
GAAAGGCCCTTCGGCAACCTGATCCATTTCTCGGTGCGCCGCCGCGCCCCGATGGCCCGCAAAATCCTGCTGGTCGCGCCGATGTCGGGGCATTACGCGACGCTGTGCCGGTCGACCGTGGCGAGCCTGCTGCCCGACTGCGAGGTCTATGTCACCGACTGGAAGAACGCCCGCGACATCCCTGTTTCCGAAGGGAAATTCGATGTCGAGGATTACACACTGTATCTCGTCGATTTCATGCGGCATCTGGGGCCCGACATCAATGTCATCGCGATCTGCCAGCCGGCGCCGCTGGCGCTGGTCGCCACCGCCTGTCTGGCCGAGGAGGATCCGGCGGCGCAGCCGCGCACGCTGACCCTGATCGGCGGGCCGATCGACCCCGAAGCCTCGCCGACCGAGGTCACCGATTTCGGCGACCGCGTGTCGATGGGCCAGCTCGAGGAACTCGCGATCCAGCGCGTCGGGTTCAAACACAAAGGCGCGGGGCGGCTGGTCTATCCGGGTCTGTTGCAGCTCACCGGCTTCATCACCATGAACATGGAGCGGCACGCCCAGGCCTTCACCGACCAGATCCTGAAGCACGCCCGCGGCGAGGCTTCGGATCAGGATGCGCACAACCGATTCTACGACGAATATCTCGCGGTGATGGACATGACCGCCGAATTATACCTGTCGACGGTCGAGCGGATCTTCAAGAATTGCGAGATCGCGAAGAACGAATTCACCGTAGGCGGACGGCGCGTCGATATCGGCGCGATCACCGATGTGGCGGTCTACACGGTCGAGGGTGAAAAGGACGACATCTCCGCCCCCGGCCAATGCGTCGCGGCGCTGCATCTGCTGACCGGCCTGCCGGAATCAAAAAAGGCACAGCATCTGGAGCCGGGCGCCGGGCACTACGGGATCTTTGCCGGCAAAAGCTGGCGGATCAACATCCGGCCACTGATCCTGAACTTCATCGACGCCAATGCCGGGGCGCCGAAGCCCGCGCGCAAGGGCAAGCCCGCGATCACCCTGGCGGCGGGCTGACAGGCGGGACAGGGGCAGGAGGGGGCGCTGCCCCCCTCGCCGCGTTGCGGCTCACCCCCGGGATATTTTGCCATGATGAAGCACGAAAGCAGCGGGACTGGGGCTATTTCAGCAGCACCGGCCCGGTAAGGAAGCGTTCAAGCGCAGCCGTCACCGCCTCGGGCTGTTCCAGCATCGGCAGGTGACCCGCGCCGGCGATCGGCGCGAGCGTCGCGAATTGCATGATGCCGACAAGGAATTCCGCCCGGCGGGGCGGGACGAGCGTATCGGCCTCACCCTGGACGATCAGCGTCGGCAGCATGGATTTGCGCAGCGTCTTTTGCTGATCGGAGCGGCGTTGCAGCGCCCGGCTTTGCCGCAGGAACACGCCCTCGCCCAGGTTCAGCGCCATGTCGCGGACAAGGGCCAGGATGTCGGCGCGCCATTCGGTGTCGGCCAGGGCGGCGGCGGGAATTTCCTCGGCCATGGCTTGCGCCAGCCGGCCGGAGCGCGCGGCGACGATACGCGCCTCGCGCAAGGCCGCCGTCACAGGCGTTTCGGTCAGCGGATCGGTGGCGAACAGCGCGACCCGCGTCACCCGCTCGGGGATGCGCCGGATCAGGTCCAGCGCCACCGCGCCCCCCAAGCCATGACCGACGAGGGCGAATTTCGGTGGCAGTTGCGGCAGCATCCGCGACGAGATGTCCTCGACCGTCTGGCCGCCGACCGGCAGCATCACCTGAAAGCTGAACTGCGCGCCAAGCCCCACCATCTGCGGCAGGAACAGGCGCGCATCGGCCATCAGGCCGGGAATCAGCACGACAGGTTCGACCATTACCTCGCCCCTTTGAGGGATGTCGCAAAGCTGCAAGCCGGCAGAAACCGGAACTGTAGCTTTCGGTTGCAAGTATCGGATTGTTGACCGTTATCCGGGAATACGCAAGTATGGCGCAGAAAAGCGCAGGCGTTCGTTTTCCACAAGGGACATCACAGCAACGCCGTGACCTCGGCGACGGTCGCCGCGATCAGGTCGAGGCATTCGGGGCTCGAAAAGCGGTGATCCGCCCCCTTGACCAGCAGAAGGCGCAGGTCCGGCCCGGTGGCATGGTCCAGCAGCCGCAGCGCGACCGCAGGGGCTACGTCGGTATCGGCGGTGCCCTGCAACAGCCGCACCGGGAAGGGCAAGGCCAGCGGCGCGCGCAGCACCAGGCGCTTGCGGCCTTCCTCGATCAGGCGGCGGGTGATGATGTAGCCGTCCGGGTCGTAATCCGACGGCAGGACCACCCGCCCCGTCTGCGCCAACTCGTCCCGCTGCGCAGTGGTGAATCCATCCCACATGCTGTCTTCGGTGAAATCGGGGGCTGCGGCGATGCCGATCAGGCCGGCCACACGCCCGGGCGCGGCGCGGGCGACCTGCAACGCGATCCAGCCGCCCATCGACGAGCCGACGAGGATCTGCGGCCCCGTCGTCAGGGCGGAGATCGCGGCCATCGCATCCTCGAACCAGTCGCCGATCGCACCGTCGAGGAAATCGCCCGAACCCTCCCCATGACCGGAATAGTCGAAGCGCAGAAAGGCCCTGCCCTGCGCCTCGGCCCAGGACTGGAGGAAGGCGGCCTTGGTCCCGGTCATGTCCGATCTGAACCCGCCGAGAAAGACGACGCCCG
>JAATGA010000110.1 GCA_015654855.1 Rhodobacterales bacterium | reverse complement strand
GGTCGAGCGCTGCTTCAACAAGCTCAAGAACAGCCGTCGGCTTGCCACACGCTATGACAAGACCGCAGACAGCTTCCTCGGTTTCGTCGATATCGCCTGCATCAGGCTATGGCTCCGCCATTTGTCAACATGACCTAGGCTGTTTCGGATGCCGAATCTGGTGATGATAAGTATCGCCACGAACCCACCTGCCACCCGCATCACTGCCAAGCTGTGACACATTGGCCGGGCAGTGAAGTTAGCGTTCCGCATTTCCCGCCATGTTCTTTTGCTTCGTCCGCTCGCTTCGGCAGGCATAGGAGCAACAGACCTGTTTGGGCCGGTGTGGGTGAAACAGGGTTCGGCAGATCGGGCATTCCTTCGCAGGGGCCTTGCCCCGGTGATAGGCATTGTTCGCCCGCCGCTGGCATATCTCGGAGCAGTATTTCGCGCTGGCCTGCATATGCTCGGGGACCGCGCCGCCGCAGGTGGGGCAGCATCGTCCCTTCCGAAGCTGCGCACGCTCTTCTTTGTCCAGAGCGCGGCGTTCGGCGTTTCGGCAAGTGGCGCTGCAAAATTTGCGGCGGATGCTAGCCCCCTCTGGCAGGGAGTTATCGCACCACTCGCACCGCTCGATCATATCTATCTCAGGCGAAGAACCTGCGCGGCCTGATCCTCGTATTGCCGCCTCTCGCGTGAAAGGCTTGCCGAATGGGGCGATGCGCAAAGGTGGCTGCAAAACTTCCAATGCCCTTCCGGCAGGGGCGAATGGCACCTGACACAGACAGGCCGCAGCGGTCAGAACCACTGCCCCGGCTCCATCAGGCCGAGGTCCATCAACTGTTGCGACTGCCACTGGAAGGGCACGGAATTGTGCCAGCGGAAGGTCGGGATATCGCCGCGCGAGCCTGGGTTGGTGCGCAGCGCCTTGGCGGTGCGGAAGGACATGATCGCCGTGGTGATGTTGTTGTGCCATGGGCAGGCATAGGTGTTGTATTCCTCGAAGTTGAAGGTGAAATCCTCGCGCAGCCGCAGGTCGGGCAGGGCGCGGAACAGCGCGATGCGGTCGATCTTGCGGCGGTTCTCGGGGACATGCTCTTCGAACCGCCAGCGCAGGCCGCCGAAGAAGTCGAGCTGGCGTTCCTTCGGGTGGTTGTGGTTGGCCGCGTCCGGCCGGCCGAGCGCGTAATAGCCCGACCGGTCCAGCATCGCATCCGCCGGTGCGACCGCGTTGGGGAACCGCCCGAGGTCGCCGGCGTAGAGGTCGATCACATAGGAGAGAAAGGCGTCGCGCCTCTCCTCGACATGAAAGGCGATCAGCTCACGGACATTTCGCGTCTCGCAGAACGGGTGGAACAGGTATTCGCCGTTGAAGCAGTAGTAGAGCCAGGTCTCCGGCGCCGCGACGATCAGCAGGTTGACGGCGCGAACCATCGCGCCCTCGGCATGGACATCGTGGTCGATGCGGTGGACCGTCTGCTCCAGCGTCGGGTCGAGCGGAATGATGGCGGGGCAGAGCAGCAGCACCTGGCGGAACCCGGCCCCGATATGGTGGCTGACGGTGCCGGCGAGTTCCACCGGATCCTCGGCGAGGATCAGGGCGACGGGGCCTTTGGCAAGAATGTGCGCCTGCGTTTCGATGAAGGTTTCGAGGCTTTGGTGCCGCATCGTCCCTGGCTCCGGGCGGTGGGTCCGCCTGTGGAGGGCAGAATCAGCGATGGGGCGGCGGGATGCAAGCCCTGCGCGGAGGGAGAAAGAACGGCTGGCGCGGTCAGCGCGGGCGGAGCGAAGGAGGGGGGCTTTCCGCCGCCCTCTTGGCTCGCCGCCAATTCACCCCCCCCCCGAGGATATTTTCGCGAGGATGATGGGGGCAGAGGCGGGGGGGAAGGGCAGGGGCGGGTCGGGGGCTTTGGCTCCACCGTTGCCGGGGCGGTGCTTTGCGTGTATGTGCGGACCTCCCCGAACCCCATCCGCCAGACAGGGCCGCGACCATGGGCGAGCAGAAGAAGCTTTTCATCAAGACCTACGGCTGTCAGATGAACGTCTACGACAGCGAGCGTATGGCCGAGGCCATGGGCGCAGATGGCTATGTCCTGACCGATGTGCAGGACGAGGCCGACATGGTCTTGCTGAACACCTGCCACATCCGGGAAAAGGCGTCGGAAAAGCTGTATTCCGACCTGGGCCGGCTCAAGCCGTTGAAGGCTGCGAAACCCGGGCTGAAGATCGGCGTCGCGGGCTGCGTGGCGCAGGCCGAGGGGGATGAGATCCTGCGCAGGATGCCGCTGGTCGATCTGGTCGTCG
>JAATGA010000520.1 GCA_015654855.1 Rhodobacterales bacterium | reverse complement strand
GTTCCCGTTTCTGTTGTGGCCATCGTCCCGATGGCGCGACTTGCCTGCCTCTTCTGGTCTGTCGTCTTCGTATGGTGCGCTCCCTCTGGCTCGTGACCGGTGCAGCCTTGATCTCCTGATCGCTGCAACGCCGCACCTCAAAGCCGGGCTGAACGGCAGGATGCGATTTCCGAAGCCTGCATATCCTTGGGGGCGCGCGGCGCGGCCAAGGTCGAAACACAGCGGACAGGCCCCGCCCGGGACGGCAGAGGGCGCGTTCGGGTTGACGCCCGACCCACCTGTGTGCCAGGGCCGGGCATCCGCATCCCGGGGGATCAGATGACCGAAGAAGCCGAACCGTCGCGCCGCAACTTCTATGGCCGTAGCCATGGCAAGACCCTGCGGCAAAGCCAGAAGGGCTATCTGGCCGAGGATCTGCCGGGCCTGACCCTGCGCGGCGTGACGACCGCCGACAACCCCGGGCGAACGCCCCTGGATCTGTCGGTCCATTTCGGCGGCCGTCCGGTCTGGCTGGAGGTTGGCTTCGGTGGCGGTGAGCATATGGTGCATATGGCCGCCCGCTATCCCGAGATCGCCATTGTCGGGTGCGAGCCTTTCGTGAATGGCGTGGCCATGCTGGTCGGGAGGATCAAGGCGGCAGGCGTGTCGAACCTGCTGATCCACCCCGGCGATGCGCGCGACCTGATGGATGTGCTGCCCGATGGTGCCTTGTCGAAGGCGTTCTTGAACTACCCCGACCCCTGGCCCAAATCGCGCCATCACCGCCGCCGCTTTGTGACGCAGGACCATCTGCGCCCGCTGCACCGGGTTCTGAAACCGGAAGCGGAGTTCCGGGTCGCGACGGATATCGCTGATTACGTCCGCCAGACCCTGGAGGAGGTGCCGGAGGCGGGCTTCACCCTCATGTCGCATTCCGCAGCGCCCTGGGAGGACTGGTATTCCACCCGTTATGAGCAAAAGGCCCTGCGCGAGGGGCGGGTGCCGCATTACCTGACCTTCCGCCGCAACTGACGGGCCTATGGCGTGGCGGGACTGTTTGCGCTATCCCGCCCCTGACCGCCTGATGCGACCGTTTCGGAGGAGAACAGCATGTCCGGCCATGGCCAGCCCGTCCCGATGACCGCCCGGAAATCCGGCCCCCTGAAAGGTGTGGCCGAGGTGCCGGGCGACAAGTCGATCAGTCACCGCGCGCTGATCTTCGGGGCGATGGCCGTGGGCGAAACCCGGATCACCGGGCTGCTGGAAGGCCAGGACGTGCTGGATACGGCGAAGGCCATGCGCGCCTTTGGGGCCGAGGTCGTGCAGCACGGGCCGGGGGCCTGGTCGGTGCATGGCGTGGGCGTCGGCGGGTTCCGCGAGCCGGCGGATGTGATCGACTGCGGCAATTCCGGCACGGGCGTGCGGCTGATCATGGGGACCATGGCCACGACGCCGATCACCGCAACCTTCACCGGCGATGCGTCCTTGCGCAAACGCCCGATGGGGCGGGTGACCGATCCGCTGTCGCTGTTCGGAACGCGCGCTTACGGGCGGCAGGGCGGGCGGTTGCCGATGACGGTCGTCGGCGCGGCCGATCCGGTGCCGGTGCGCTATGCGCTGCCCGTGCCCTCGGCCCAGGTGAAATCCGCTGTCCTGCTGGCGGGTCTCAACGCGCCGGGCGAGACCGTGGTGATCGAGCGCGAGCCGACGCGCGATCATTCCGAGCGGATGCTCGTTGGCTTCGGCGCCGAGTTGCACGTCGAAAAGGGCGCCGGTGGCCAAATCATCACCCTGAAGGGCCGGCCCGAGCTGCGTCCGCAGGTCGTGGCCGTGCCGCGCGATCCGTCCTCGGCCGCCTTCCCGGTCTGTGCGGCGCTGATCGTCGAGGGGTCGGACATTCTGGTTCCCGGTGTCAGCCAGAACCTGACGCGAAACGGGCTTTACCTGACCCTGGTCGAGATGGGGGCGGACATCGCGTTTCAGAACCCGCGGGAAGAGGGCGGCGAGCCGGTGGCCGATCTGCGCGTCCGCTTTTCGCCCGGGCTGAAGGGCATCGAAGTGCCCGGGGAGCGTGCGCCCTCGATGATCGACGAATATCCGATTCTGTCGGTGGTTGCGGCCTTTGCCGAGGGCACCACCGTGATGCGGGGCGTCAAGGAACTGCGGGTCAAGGAATCCGACCGCATCGACGCCATGGCGCGGGGCCTTGAGTCCTGCGGCCTGCGCGTCGAAGAGGAGGAGGATGTGCTGATCGTCCATGGCATGGGGCCTGGCGGTGTGCCGGGGGGAGCGATGGCGGCGACTCGTATCGATCATCGGATCGCGATGAGCTTCCTCGT
>JAATGA010000218.1 GCA_015654855.1 Rhodobacterales bacterium | reverse complement strand
GGCGCGACGGCCGACGCCTTGCGCACCTATCAGGGGGCCAACTGGCTGGAGGTCGACGCGATCGCCGGCCCCGCGACGCTCGACGCGCTGAATGGCTGCGAGGAGCGGGCGCCGGTGCGCTATAACCTGCCCTATATTCCGCAGCCCGGGATATATCTCGGTTGGGCGGCGGCAACGGCGATGATGCGGCGGTCCTCGGTCATGGCGGTGCGACAGATGACGCCCTCGCGGTTCCTGAACCCGCAGGGCGATCTGATCAGCGACGCGCAGCATCGGCTGGAACTGCACCGCGCCTTTGCCGGGCAATTCGGGATGCGCTACCGCCCGCCGAAGAACTGGCCGGTCTCGACCCTGGTGTCGCTGCTGCGCGCCGGTCCGGTGATGATAGAGTTCCTGCGCCGCCCCACTCCGCAGCGGATCGGGGTCGGCAGCCGGTTTCTGGTCCTTGCCGGGATGCGGGGCGCGAACCGGCCCGACGGCAACTCGACCACGCTGCGGGTGCACGATCCCGATCAGGATCACACACAGGGGGTCTATTCGACCACGTTCGCCACGCTGAACCGGATGATCCCCGCCGGGGGATACGGGTTGTTTCTGATCTGAACGGGCCGGTGGCGGGCGAGGACGGGCGGCCCGGGGCGCAACAGAACCATCGGCTCGTTCCCCACCGGGGGGCGCGAGGGGGTCAGGTCAGGCGGACCGCCCGGGCCGGCTTGGCCGCGACCGCCGGGATCAGGCGCTTTCATCGACCCTGCCCGCGCGCATGGCGCGGCGGCGCGCCATGGCCTCGCCGCGGGCGTCGGCGCGGGTGGCGGGGACCTCGCCCGCCATCGCCGGGCCGACAGCCGATGCCGGGGCAGGCGATGCGGGCCGAACGGCCGGCGCGGGTTTCGGCGCGTCGCCCAGATGCGCGGCCAGCGCTTCGAGTGTCGGGAAGCGGAAGATGTCGGTGATCGACAGCTTGGTCGCGTTCAGCGCCGCCCGGATCTCGCGATGCGCCTGCACGGCCAGCAGCGAATGCCCGCCGAGGGTGAAGAAATTGTCCTTCGCCCCCACCCGGGCCACGCCCAGAACCCTGGCCCAGATCGCGGCTATCTGCGCCTCGATTCCCTGATCGGGAACGACAAACGCATCGGTCCCGGCCGGAGCCGGGGCCTGGCTCGGCGCGGGAAGGGCCTTGCGGTCCACTTTGCGGTTCGGGGTCAGAGGGAAGCTGTCCAGCCGGACAAAGGCCGAGGGCACCATATGCTCCGGCAGTTCCGCCGCCAGCGCCGCGCGCAGGGCGGCCTCGCCTGCCGCGCCGGTGACATAGGCCACCAGACGCAGGTTGCCGGGCGTGTCCTCGCGCGCCAGAACCACCGCTTGGGCGACGCCCGGCTGCGCCTCGATCGCGGATTCGATCTCTCCCAATTCGATCCGGTAGCCGCGCATCTTGACCTGGAAATCCGCCCGGCCGAGGAAGTCCAGCTTGCCGTCGGCGCGCATCCGCACCAGATCGCCGGTGCGATACATCCGCGCGCCCCAGGGCGCGGCTTGGGCGGGGGTGACGAAGGGGTCGGGTTTGAACCGGTCGTCGGTCAGGTCGGGCCGCTGCCAGTAGCCGCGCGTCACACCCTCGCCGCCGATCCACAGCTCGCCGGGTATGCCGGGGGGAACGGGTTGCAGCGCCTCGTCCAGCACATGGACCTGCTGGTTCACCAGCGGCAGGCCGATGTTCGACACGCCCTCGACCGGGCCGGTCTCCTCGACCGTGGACCAGATCGTGGTTTCGGTCGGGCCATACATGTTGAGGATGCGCCCCGCGCCCGCCTTGCGCAGGTCCGCGACCAGCGCACCCGGCAGGGCCTCGCCCCCGACCATCAGGGTCTTCACCCGGGCCAGCGTCAGGCGGCTGTCCTCGTTCATCGCGATCATCCGCGCCATCGAGGGCGTGCATTGCAGATGCGTCACCCCATGGCGCAGGATCTGCGCCGCGATGGACCAGTCGCCGTCCTGCACGCCGCCGCCCTGATTGGCGCGGCGGACGGTTTCGGCGAGCGGATAAAACCCCTCCATCACCTTTTCCGGCGCGATGCCGTAGTCGATCAGGCAGGCGACCTCGCCCACGCCGATGCGTTTCAGTTGCTCGACCCGGGCGAGCGCATCCTCGACCGTGCCGAACAGGCCCGAATCCTCGAAATAGCGCTGGAAGGCGAAGTCGAGGATCGCCTCCAGTTCCTCGGGGGCGAGGGTGCGGATGTCGATCTCGGCCGGATTGGTCACGCCCTGCGGCTTCTTGAAGGCGGGGAAGGCCCAGGCGTATTGCTTGATCAGCGCCGCCGCCGAGCGGAGGTATTCCTTCATCGGGCCGCGCGCGACCTCTCTCGCGGCATCGCGGTCGCGGGCGAGGAAGGTGTGCAGCATCAGCGTGACGGTGAAGTCGGCGGGGTCATGCCCCGCCTCGCGCAGGGCGGCGTGGTAGAGGCCGATCTTTTCCGCCACCTCGTCGATCGACTGGCCCAGAAGGTGGGTCAGGACGTTCGCCCCGATGCGGCCTGCGTCCTTCCAGGTCTCGGGGTTGCCGGCGGTGGTGACCCAGACCGGCAGTTCCTTCGAGACCGGGCGGGGTTGGGTCGTCACGGCGAAGGTGCCGGTTGCGGTGGGGAAGTCCACCGCCTCGCCGCGCCACAGCCGGCGCACCTGGTCGGTCGCCGCGAACAAAGCCTCGCGGTTGGCGGGGGGCGTGTTTTCGGGGCGCAGGACGAAATCGTCGGGATGCCAGCCGGAGGCGACCGCAATCCCCGCGCGGCCGTTGGTCAGGTTGTCGATCACCGCCCATTCCTCGGCGATCCGCGCGGGATGGTGCAGCGGCACGACGCAGGACCCCGCCCGGACGGCGATGTTCTTCGTCACCGCTGCGACCGCCGCGCCCGTGACCGAGGGGTTCGGATAGGGTCCGCCAAAGGCGTGGAAATGCCGTTCCGGTGTCCAGACCGCGCAGAAGCCGTGGGTATCGGCAAAGCGCGCGCCCTCAAGCAGCAG
>JAATGA010000462.1 GCA_015654855.1 Rhodobacterales bacterium | reverse complement strand
TCGCCGGCGATCCGCAGGTCATCCTGGCCGACGAGCCGACCGGCAACCTCGACACCGCCCGAAGCCATGAGATCATGCGGCTGTTGCAAGGGTTGAACCGGAACGAGGGGCTGACCATCGTCATGGTCACGCATGAAGAGGATATGGCCGCCTACGCCGGCCGGCACCTGGAATTCTCGGACGGGTATCTGAAACACGATCTGACCGTGGTCCCGGTCAGCGCGGAGAGCGGGCAAGGGAAAGCCATGGCTCAGGACGGCGCAAGCGCGACGCGCGTTGCCCCGGTTGCCGGGACGGCGCTGCACGCGGTCGACCGGGCCGATGCGCTCCCTTCTGCCAGGGGGATACGCGAATGATCTGGGAAACCGTGCGGCTGGCCTTCCGCACCATCCGGCGCAACCTGCTGCGGTCCTTTCTGACGGTTCTGGGCATCGTCATCGGCGTGGCGGCGGTGATCGCCATGGTCACCGTGGGCCAAGGATCCTCGGCTGCTGTGAACGAGAATATCGAGGCGCTTGGCACCAATGTCCTGCTGGTGCGGCCCGGCCGTCCCTCGCAAGGGCCGGGTCCGCGCGGCGATCTGGTCGCCTTCTCGCTGCGCGACGCCGAGGTGCTGGCGGAACTTCCCTCGGTCTGGTCGGTCGCGCCCCAAGTGCGCACGACCCAGCAGGTGATCTTCGGCAACAACAACCGGTCCACCTCGATCGTCGGGTCGAACGCCGATTACTTCCAGTTACAGAACTGGAAGATCGTCGCGGGCCGCAACTTCACCGCGAACGAGGAAACCGGCGGATCGGCCGCCTGCATCATCGGCCAGACGGTGCGCAGCGCGCTGTTCGGCAATGCCGATCCGGTGGGTTCGACCATCCGGGTGCAGAGCATCTCCTGCCAGGTGGTGGGGCTTCTGGGGGCCAAGGGCGCCTCGAACTTCGGCCAGGATCAGGACGATACGGTGATCATGCCGATCCGCACTGTGCAGCGGCGGCTGGCCGGGTCGCGGGATGTGTCGAACATCTCGGTCGGGCTGGCGAAGGGCATCGCGACCGCCGACGGCATCCGCGAGGTCAGCGCCCTGATGCGCGAGCGCAGGCGGGTGCCGGTCGGCCAGGCGGACAATTTCAGCGTTTCCGACAGCCGGGAATTCGCCACCATGCTGTCGGGGGTGAACGATGTGCTGACCGGCCTTCTGTCCTCGGTCGCCGCCGTCAGCCTGCTGGTCGGCGGGATCGGCATCATGAACATCATGCTGGTTTCCGTCACCGAACGCACGCGCGAGATCGGCATCCGCCTCGCCATCGGGGCCGAGGCGCGCCAGGTCCTGATGCAGTTCCTGGTCGAGGCGGTGGTGCTGTCGGCGCTTGGCGGCGCCATCGGCATCGGGGTGGGCCTCGGCATCGCCGCCGTCGCCGCGTCGATCATGCAGATCCCCTTCGTCCCCTCGCCCGCCATCGTGGCGCTGGCCTTCGGCTTTTCGGCGCTGGTCGGCGTGGTCTTCGGCTATTTCCCCGCCCGCCGCGCGGCCCGCCTCGACCCGATCGAGGCGCTGCGGCACCAATAGCGGGGATCGGCCTCGGCTCGCCCTCCGATTGATTTCGATCATGGTCCCGTCGCGCGAATCTGCCACCATGCCCCCGGCTGACAGCATAGGGAGAAGGCGGATGGGCGATCGTTTCGACGGCAAGGTGGCGCTGGTGACCGGCGCGGGTTCGGGCATAGGCGAGCGCATCGCGCTCGACCTGGGCGCTGCGGGGGCGACCGTGGTCGTCGCCGATCTGAAAGAGGAGGTCGCGGCCAGGGTCGTCGCGCAGATCGTTGCCAAAGGCGGTCGCGCAGTCGCCGCCGGCGGCGACGTTTCCGATCCGGTGGTGGTCGAGGCGCTGGTCGCGCGGGCGATCTCGCAAGGCGGGCTGCATCTGCTGGTCAACAACGCAGGCATCGGCGGCCCCTCGGCGCCTACCGGGGAATATCCGGTCGACGGCTGGCGCCGGGTGATCGACATCAACCTGAACGCGGTGTTCTACGGGCTGCGTTACGGCATTCCGGCAATGCTGCGCTCGGGCGGCGGGGCGATCGTCAACATGGCGTCGATCCTCGGCTCGGTCGGCTTCGCCGGCGCGCCGGCCTATGTCGCGGCCAAACACGCGGTGGTCGGGCTGACAAGGAACGCGGGTCAGGAATATGCGACCCAGGGCATCCGGGTGAACGCGGTGGGACCGGCCTTCATAGACACCCCGCTTCTGTCCGGCTTCGACGAGGCGGCGCGCAACCATCTGATCTCGCTGCACCCCGCCGGTCGCCTCGGCCGGCCGGAAGAGGTCTCGGCGCTGACCCTGTTCCTGCTGTCGGACGCGGCGAGCTTCATCACCGGCAGCTATCACCTGGTCGACGGCGGCTATACCGCGAAGTGAGGCGCGGGCGGGGTTCGCCGCGCCATCAGGGGGGCCAGGCACCCTGGCCTTCCGCTGCCGACCGATCCCCGACACGGCTGGGGCCTTTACCGTGATCCCGCAAGCGCGTGCACTGAACTGTTTGCAATGATGCAGCCAGTCAGGCGAGCTTGCCGATTCAAGTCCTGAGCGGTTGACACTCCGCCAGACGACCGGTCGGCCACAGCCCCGAACCATGTTCCGGCCCCGGCATCCATTTCGCTTTTCGTGCCCGACGAACTCTTCCGGGCACGAAAACGACGGCCCTGCATCAAACTGATTTTTCGGGATTTTCTGAATTGGTCGGAGCGAGAGGATTCGAACCTCCGACCCCCTGCTCCCGAAGCAGGTGCGCTACCAGGCTGCGCTACGCTCCGACCTTGCGCGGCAACTAGACCGTCCCGGCCGCCAATGCAAGAGGGCGGCGACGTTTTGAACCGCCGCGATGCGATTTTTGTTCCGGCGGATGACGCGCCGCGTTTTCGGATCGCGGGCGGGCGGGCTCTTATGCCGGCAACCGCCCTCCGGGGCCGAAGTGGCGCGGGAAAAACGCCGCCGCGCAGGCATGGACGGTGGCGAGGGCCTCGTCGCGCGAATAGGGAGCGCTCATCGTCATCAGGTCGAGCCAGACGCCCTCGACCGTGACGCGCAGCACGCGGGCGGCGCGCTCGGGGTTGTGGGAATAGCCGCCCTCGGCGATCAGCGCGGCGCAGATCTCTTCCATCTGACGGTTGTAGGTGTCGTCGTTCGCGCCGCAGCTTTCCTGATACATCGGCCGGCTCTGCGCCTCGCCCCAGAAACTGCACCAAGCGGCCAGCTTCGCCGGCGTACAGATCGCCGGGTTGAAATCCGCCCGGATCAGCGCGTCGAGCCGTTCCGCCGCGCCCTGCCCCGCGGCCTCCAGCGCGGCGGTCCAGTTCAGCCGGTATTCCTCGGCCAGCCAGGACAGCGTTTCCGCCAGCAGACCTGCCTTGGAATCGAAGTGAAAGATCACCAGCCCGTGCGAGATGCCGGCGGTCCGCGCCACCTCGGACAGGGTGGTGCGCGCATAGCCCCGCGCGGCGAGCGTCTCGATGGTCGCCTCGATCAACTGCTGGCGTCGGGCGTCTCGCGACTGTTTGCGCGGCGGCACGGGTGCCGCGTCAACGGCGGATTCGGATTGCGGCTCGGTCTGGGTCACGCCTTTTCCTTTCGGACAGCCCCTTATGCAGGCACATCCCCCCGCCTTGAAAGCCCCAAATCGCGCGTCTCCTGATTTTGATTGACAGTTCAGTCAGAATCCTGCGACCCTGACCCCAAGCCAGAACAGGAGTGCCCCGGATGGCCGCCCGTGACCTTTCCCGATCCAACGCCCATTTCAAAAAGGCGGTTCAGCGCCTGCCGCTCGGCGTGGCCTCGACCTTCCGATACTGGGGCGAGGAACGGACGATCTATGTCGACCACGGCAAAGGCGGGCGGTTTTGGGACATCGACGGCAACGCTTACGTCGACTACCGCCTGGGGTATGGCCCGGCGATCCTCGGCTATGCCGACGAGCGCGTCGACGCCGCCGCCCGCCGGGGGATGGAGATCGGCGGGGTCTTCGCCCTGTCGACCGAGCGGGAGCTGACCGTCGCCGACCGCATCGCCGGGATGGTGCCGGGCATGGACCTTGTGCGCTATTCCAACTCGGGAACCGAGGCGGTGATGGCCGCCCTGCGCCTCGCCCGCGCGCATACGGGGCGCGAGAGCTATCTGCTGATCGAGGGCAGCTATCACGGGCTGTTCGACGCGGCGATGTGGATGGTGAACCTTCAGGACTGGGACGCCGGGTCGAACGCCGATCCACAGGTGGTCAGCTATTCCAAAGGCGTCCCGCAGACGGTGCGGCAACTGGCGCATCTCACCCCGATGAACGATGCCGAACGGCTGGAGGATGTGTTCCGCAAGCATGGCGACACCCTCGCCGCCATGCTGATCGAGCCGATCCAGGGCAATTGCTGCGCCATCTCGGCCACCACCGAATTCGTGCGCCTGGCCCGTGCGCTCTGCGACCGCCATGGCGTGCTGCTGATCATCGACGAGGTGAAAACCGGCTTCCGCGTAGCCAAAGGCGGCGTGCAGTCCCTGCATGGCGTGGTGCCCGACATTGCGACCTTCGCCAAGGCGATGGCCAACGGCTATCCCATCGCCGCCGTCGCTGGCCGCGAAGAGGTGATGCGCACCTTCCGCTATGGCGGCGCGGCGCATGGCGGCACCTATACCGCCCATTCCGTCAGCCTGGCGGCGGCCGAGGAATGCCTGCGCATCCTCGACGAAACCCCGGTGCTGGAAACCATCGCGACCTATGGCCAGGGCCTGATGGACGGCATTTCCGCCATCCTGAAACGGCGGGGGATCGTGCATTCCTTCACCGGCCATCCGTCGATGTTCGGCCTGTTCTTCGCGGCCACACCACCCGACAATTACCGCGACTGGAAACTGTCGGATTACAGCTTCTACGACCGGATGGCGCTGCATCTGCACGACCTGGGCGTGATCTGCGAACCCGACTCGCGCGAGCCCTGGTTCATGTGCGAGGCGCATGACGCGGGGTGCCTGACCGATACGCTGAGGGCGGTGGAAACGGCGGTCGATCTGACCTTGCAGGATCTTGAAGACGCGAAGAAAAAGGCATGAGTTACGACGCCCTGATCATCGGCGCGGGACACAACGGCCTTGTCGCTGCCTGCTACCTCGCCCGGGCGGGGATGAAGGTCTGCGTCGTGGAAAAAAACGACTGGATCGGCGGGGCGGCGGTCAGCCGCGAGCTGTTCCCAGGCTTCACCTATTCCAACTGTTCCTACGTCTCGTCTCTGTTCCGGCCCGAGATCATGCGCGATCTGGAACTGCCCCGGCACGGGCTTCAGATCCTGCCCTACGAGGGCGGCGCGGTCCTGACCCGCAACGGCGGCTATCTCGCGATGTTCCGCGACCACGACGCCAACCGGCGCGAATTCGCCCGCCACTCCCCCCGCGATGCCGAGGCCTACGACCGCTATTCCCGCGACATCCTGCGGTTCTGCCGCTTCATCCGGCCCATGCTGATGCGCACGCCCCCCGACCCGTCGCGCTTCCGCCCGCGCGACCTGTCGGAACTCGCCTTCCTCGGCCGCCAGATCGGCGCGCTGTCCGAGGGGCAAATCGCCGCCATGGTGCGGTTCTGGACCATGAGCATCGCCGATTTCCTCGACGAATATTTCGAGAATCCGGTAATCAAGGCTTATCTGGCGGTCTCGGCCATCATCGGCACCGCGCTCGGGCCGATGTCGCCGGGGTCGGCCTATGTGCTCCTGCATCACTATATGGGCGATGTGGACGGCAATGTCGGCGCCTGGGGCTTCGCGCGCGGCGGCATGGGGGCGATCACCCAGGCGCTGTCGAAATCCCTCGCCGCCGCCGGCGGAGAAATCCGCGCGGGTCAGGGGGTCGACCAGGTGCTGGTCGAGGGCGGACGCGCGGTCGGCGTCGTGCTGGCGAACGGCGACGAGATCCGTGCCCGCCGCGTGATCTCCAACATGGATGTCAAGCGCACCTTCCTCGGCCATGTCGCGGAAAAGGACCTGCCGGGCGATTTCGTGAAGCGCGTCCGTGCCTTCAAGACGCGCGGATCCTCGGGCAAGCTGAACATCGCGCTGGATGCCGCGCCGGTGTTTCCGGCGCTGCCCGAAGGCTCGCCGATGCTGAAGGGCGATCTGCATTTCACCGATTCGATGGAGCGGATGGAGCGTGCCTATGACGACTGGAAGGACGGGCAGTTCAGCCGCGACCCGTTCCAGGACGCGATGATCCCGACGATGATCGACCCGACGATGACCCCGCCGGGCAAGCATTTCATGTCCTGCTTCGTGCAATATGCCCCGCCGAAGATCGCAGGGCGCGACTGGACCGACGCCGACCGCGACGCCTTTCGCGACACCTGCCTGAACCAGATCGAGGCCTACGCACCCGGATTTAAAAACAAGGTGTTGCACGTCGAAGTTCGCACGCCGCGCGAACTGGAGGCCGAGGTCGGACTGACCGAGGGCAATATCTTTCAGGGCGAGCTGACCTTCGATCAACTGCTCTTCAACCGACCCGTGCCTGGCTATGCCGATTACCGCAGCCCGATCCGCGATCTGTGGATCTGCGGGTCGTCCACCCATCCCGGCGGGGGCGTCATGGGCGCGCCGGGCCGCAATGCGGCGGCAGAGATCCTGCGCGATGCGAAACTCGGGACCAGGGGGATGCGCGATGCCTATCCCGTCCTCTGAGATCATCGTCATCGGCGCGGGGGTCAACGGTCTCGCCTGCGCCGCACGGCTGGCAGGTCAGGGCCACCGCGTCACCCTGGTCGAGGCTGCATCCGCCCCCGGCGGGGCGATGGCGCTGGCCCATCTGACCCCCGGCATCGACCCGCGCGTCGCCAAAGATATGGACCTTGCCCGCCACGGTCTGACCTTTCATCCCGAACTCGCCGCCACGCTTCTGTCGCAGAACAGCCCCCATCTGACCGTCAGGGGCGGCGAGGCCAGCGGCGGCGACCTTGACCCAACCGAGGTCGCCGCCTTCCGCAACCTGCACAAGCGCCTGTCCCGCTTTGCCGCGGCGCTAGCGCCCTTCCGGGCGATGACCCCGCCGCGCCTGGCCGCGAAGGGCAACGAATGGGGCAAACTCGCCCGGCTGGGCCTGGGTCTGCGCGCCATGGGCAAGGCCGATTTCCGCGAGTTTCTGCGGATGATCCTGATCAACGCCCATGACGCGGCAACGGACGAGCTGACCGACGACCGGCTGCGCGGCCTGATCGCCTTCGACGCGACGCTGGGGGGCTGGCTCGGCCCGCGCTCGCCCAATTCGCTGATCCTGTATCTGAACCGTCTGGCCATGGGCGGCGCGCTGGTGCCGAAGGGGGGCATGGCCGCCGTCGCCGGGGCGATGGCCCAGGCGGCGCAGGCAAAGGGCGTGACCCTGCGCCTGAATGCCCGCGTCGCCCGCCTGCTGGTCGAGGCCGATCAGGCCTCGGGCGTCGAACTCGACAGCGGCGAAAAGCTTCATGCCGATCTGGTCGTCTCGGCCATCGGGCCGAAGGCAACCTTCCGCGATCTGGTCGGGCCCCGGCACCTGGACACCGGCTTTTACACCGCCGCGGGCCATATCCGCGCGCGCGGCGCCACCGCGCGCCTTGCGCTGAGCCTGACCGCGCCACCCGATTTCCGGGGCGCGGATCCGGCCGGCCGTCTGATCATCGCACCCTCGTCCGAGGCGGTGGAACGCGCCTGGAACCCGGTGAAATATGCCGGGGTTCCCGACCGCCCGGTGATGGAGATCACCCTGCCCCACGCGCACGACGGCGGCCCGCCGCGCCTGACGGCCCTGGTGCAGTTCGCGCCGCATGACCCCGCCGATAAAGCGGCGGCAAAGGCCAGGATGCTGGAGAACACGCTGACCGTGCTGGAGGATCATGCCCCCGGCCTGAGCGCCACGATCGGCGAAACCGAGTTCCTGATGCCCTGGGAGATCGAGGCCCGATACGGCCTGGCGGGCGGCAACTGGCACAATGGCGATCTGGCGGTGGAGCAGATGCTGTTCCTGCGGCCCATGGCGGGGGCGGCGCGCTACGACACGCCCCTGCCCCGGCTGTGGCTGGCGGGCAGCGGCAGCCATCCCGGGGGCTGGGTCACCGGCGCCGCCGGATGGAACGCCGCCGGCGGCATCCTGGAGGCGCTGCGATGACCGACCTCACCCACTGGCGGCGCCCGCTGCGGCAGACGCCGTTCCACCCGCGCACCGCCGCGCTGAACCGGCTGAACCTTTGGGGGCCATGGGGCGGCTATACCACCGCGCTCGCCTTCGACGACGTGGCGATGGAGCATACCGCGATCCGCAACGCGGCCTCGGTCTACGACCTGTGCCCGATGGTGAAATACCGCATCCGGGGCGTGCAGGCGGCGGAATACCTGAACCGTCTGACGCTCCGCAATGCGGGGAATCTGCCGGTCGGTTCGGTGCATTACACCGCCTGGACCGATGATGCGGGCAAGCTGCTGGACGACGGCACGCTCTTCCGCCACGGGCCGGAGGATTTCCTGATCTGCTGCCAGGAACGGCATCTGCCCTGGCTGCTGGATTCGGCGGCAGGCTTCGACGTGGCGATCACCGAGGTGACCGAGGACATCGCCGCCCTGTCCCTGCAAGGCCCCTGTTCGGCCAGCGTGCTGCGGGCGGCGGGCTTCGCCATCGACGGGCTGAAACCCTTTCGGATGGCAAATTTCCGTTTCGCAGGCGGCACTCTGACGATCAGCCGCACGGGATTCACCGGCGATCTGGGCTATGAACTCTGGACCTCGCCCGACCTGGCGCTGCCGCTTTGGGACCATCTGTTCGAGGTGGGCGCCCCCTGGGGCATCCGTGCCATCGGGACCGAGGCGCTGGATCTCGCGCGGATCGAGGCCGGGTTCATCATCGCCAACATGGACTTCGTTCCCGCCAGCCAGGCGGTGCGCGAGGACCGGGCGCGGTCGCCCTTCGAGATGGGTCTCGACTGGATGATCGACTGGCAGAAGGGCCATTTCACCGGTCGCCGGGCGCTGCTGGCGGAACGCGAGGCCGGGTCGAAATGGGCGCTGGTCGGTCTCGACATCGAGGGCAATACCCCTGCCACGGGCGCGCTGATCTATACCGGCAAGGGACGCGAGGCCGGTTTCGTCACCGCCGCCTGCTGGTCGCCCGCGACCAAGCGGAACCTGGCGCTGGCCCAGGTCGGGCGGCGGTATCTGACCGGCCCCTTGCAGGTCGAGGTCTATGCCTTGCGCGAGTTGCAATATGCCAGGCTGATGCTCGCGGCCGAGGTTGTGCCGCGCCCCTTCTTCGCCCCCGACCGCCGACGCGCCACCCCGCCGGGGGATTTCTGATGGAAGGCCAGCGTTTTGCCAGCCTTTGGGAAAGCCCGCATCCCGACCCTGCGCAGCGCCTGCCGCACGCGCCCGATGATCTTGCGCGGAAACCCGGACGCGCGCCCGCGCCACAGCCGCGACCCACCGGCACCACACCACCCGCGCCGTCGCCGCGACCCGGCGCTGCGACCGGGACGGCGGACGGTGGCCGACCGATGCCCGCAGGATATGCGATCCACCGGCACCGCCGCCGGGTTCAGGAACGAATACAGGAGGATGACGCATGAAAGCCATGGATCTCGTCCCCGTCCCCAACGACTGGGACCGCCGGGGCCTGCCCGGCTGGACCTACCACTCCCCCGCGTTTTTCGAGCTGGAGCGACGGGAGCTGTTCCTGACCCACTGGCAGGTCGCGGGCCATGTGAACGACATCCCCGCGCCCGGCGACTGGTTCGCCTTCGACATGCTGGGCGAACGCGCCGTGGTGATGCGCGGCCGCGACGGGTTGGTCCGCGCGTTCCACAACCTGTGCCGCCACCGTGGCGCGCGGGTGGTCGACGGGACGCACGGCCATTGCAAGGGCGCACTGGTCTGCCCCTTCCACGGCTGGGTCTACAACCTCGACGGCAGTCTGCGCGGCGCGGCGCGGCCCGAGACCTTCGGCGAGATGGACCGCGCCGATTTCGGGCTGAAACCGGTGGAGATGGAGGTCTTTCACGGCTTCGTCTTCCTGCGGTTCCATCCGGGGCCGCAGCCGGATCTCGCCGCGCTGCTGGCCCCCTTCGCGGCGGATTTCGCGGCCTATCGCAGCGCGGAGCTGCTGCCGGTGCGCGCGGCGGACTGGGACGCCGAGTTGCCGGTGAACTGGAAATCGGTGCGCGATGTCGACAACGAAGGCTATCACGTCGCCATGGCGCATCCCGCGCTCCAGGACCTTTACGGCCAGGATTACCGCGATCTGGTGCTGGAAAACGGCCTGTCCTTCTCGGTCGGCCGCTTCAACCCCGGGCCTGGCCGCCGGCCTTCGGTCCGTGCCTATCTGAAACATGCCCCCGCCCAGGACCGGCTGCCCGACCGGCTGCAACGGGCCTGGACCTATTACGGCCTGTTTCCGAACCAGGTCATCGCCTTCACGCCCGAGGGCGCGCAGTTCTACCACGACCTGCCGCTCAGCCCCGGGCGAACCCGGCTGACCGGGCGGCTGTATCGCCACCCGCATGAAAGCCGCCAGATGCGCCTGGCCCGCTATCTGGCGCAGCGAATCGACCGCGAGACATCGGTCGAGGACCGGCAATTGTCGATCTGGTCGAACGAATCCATGCGATCCTCGGCCTTCGAGGCTTTCCATCTGTCGGATCTGGAATGGGGGCTGCGCGCCATGCACGACCGGATGCGCGCCCTCTTTCCCGTCGCCCGTCTGTCCGCCGCCCCGTCCGAGGCGGGGATCGCCGCGCTGAACGCGGAAATGATTTGCGCCACGTCACCAGGCGCATAACCTGAACAAAAAACACACAGCCGACAGGAGAGAGCCATGAAACTGACCCGCAGAACGACGCTCACGGCGCTCGGCGGCGCGCTTGCCATGCCCTGGGTGCGGCCCTCATGGGCGCAGGCGGGGACGGTCAACGTCTACAACTGGGCCGATTACATCGGCGAGACGGCGGTCGAGGATTTCCAGACCGAGACCGGCATCGGCGTGGTCTACGACCTTTACCCCTCGTCCGAGGAGATGCAGGCCAAGATCCTGGCGGGCCAGACCGGATACGATCTGGTGCTTCAGGCCGGAATGAGCCTGCCGAACATGGTCCAGGCCGGCGTCTATCAGAAGTTCGACCGCACGAAGCTGACCGGCTGGGGCAATCTCGACCCCGAAATCCTGAAGGTGGTCGAGGGGTTCGATCCCGGCAACGCCTATGGGGTGCCCTATATGTGGGGTTCGGTCGGCTTCACCTATAATGTGGATATGGTGAAGGAGCGGCTGCCCGACGCCGACCTTTCCGACCCGGGCACGATCTTCGACCCTGCCAATGCCGCGAAGCTGGCCGATTGTGGGATTTCCATCCTCGACAGCCCGACCGACATCGGGCTGATCGTGTTGAAATATCTCGGCGTCGATCCCGACACCACCGATGTCACGCAATATGAAAAGATCGTCGAGGCGTTCAAACCGGTGCGCCAGTACATCCGCACCTTCGACAACCAGAACTATCTGAACGCCATTCCCAACCAGGAGCTTTGCGTGATCAACACCTGGTCGGGCGACTACGGCGTGGCCAAGACCCGTGCCGCCGAGGCCGGGGTGGAGCTGAACCTCGCCTATTTCGTGCCGAAGACCGGTGCGCCGGCCTGGTTCGACCTTTGGGCGATTCCGGCGGATGCGGCGAATGTGGACAACGCCCATAAGTTCGCCGACTACCTGTTGCGCCCCGAGGTGATCGCCGCCTGCACCGATTACACCGGCTATGCCAATGCCAACAAGGCCGCGACACCGCTGGTCGACCCCGCCATCGCCTCCGATCCGGCGGTCTACCCGGATGCCGAAACGATGAGCCGGCTTTGGACCCCGAAGCCGCAAAGCGAGGAACAGGACCGGGCGCTGACCCGGATCTGGACGCAGGTCAAGGCCGGCTGAGATGGCGGCGCTTTCCGCCCCAATCGCGGCTGCCGCCCCCTCGCCCGCCGCCGACCCCGACGCGCAATTCCTGCGGATCGAGGGGGTCAGCAAACGCTTCGGCAGCTTCACCGCCGTGGACGACGTGTCGCTGACCATAAGGCGGGGCGAGATCTTCTCTCTGCTCGGCGGGTCGGGCTGCGGCAAGACCACGCTGTTGCGAATGCTCGCCGGGTTCGAATCGCCGACGACGGGGCGCATCTTCCTCGACGGACAGGATCTGACGGGCGTTCCCCCATGGGAGCGCCCGATCCATATGATGTTCCAGTCCTATGCGATCTTTCCGCATATGAGCGTGGAAAGGAATGTGGCCTACGGGCTGAAACACGAACGGATGACAACGGCCGGGCGGGCCGCCCGCGTGGCGGAGATGCTGGACCTGGTGCAACTGACGCCCTTCGCCAGACGCAAGCCGCATCAGATTTCCGGCGGGCAGCGGCAAAGGGTGGCGCTGGCCCGCGCGCTGGCGCGGCAGCCGAAGCTGCTGCTGCTGGACGAGCCGCTCGCCGCGCTCGACAAAAAGCTGCGCGAGCACACGCAGTTAGAGCTGATGCAGATCCAGGAGCGCACCGGCGTGACCTTCATCGTCGTGACCCACGACCAGGACGAGGCGATGACCCTGTCCGACCGGATCGCGGTGATGGACAAGGGCGTCGTCCGCCAGGTCGGCAGCCCGCAGGAGGTCTATGAATACCCCGCAAGCCGCTTCGTCGCCGGTTTCATCGGCGCGATCACCTTTTTCGAGGCGCGGGTGCTGGCGGTATCGGCCGGGCTGGCCGAGGTCGAGGCCCCGGGGATCGGCGGCCGCTTCACCGCCCGCGCGGGCGAAGGGACAGCGCCCGGCGATGCCGTGACCCTGGCGCTGCGGCCGGAAAAGATCGCGATCTCCCGCAACCGGCCCGAGACGGGGAATATGGTCGAAGGCGTGGTCAAAGACCTCGCCTATTTCGGCAAGGATTCGCTCTACCGCGTCACTCTGCCCGGCGGGGCGCTCGCCCATGTCCATGCGGTCAACGCCCGCCGCGCGCCCGAGACGGGACGGGGGGTCGACTGGGACGACCGGGTCTGGCTGAGCTTCGATCCGGGTGCGGCGATGCTGCTGCGCGAGGGGGCGTGATGGCGGGCGTTGGCGGACGGAAGAAAGAAAGGGGGGCTGTCTGCCCCCCTCCGGGCCTGCGGCCCGTTCACCCCCCGAGGATATTTGTGCAAGGGGAATGGGGGGAAGAAGGAAGGGAGCTTTGCAGCGCCCGGAGCGAATCTCCGGTCGGAGGCGGAGTCTTCCTGCCCCGGCGCGTGGCAGCATTTGTGCATAACCGCCCGCCTGTGTGCGCGGCTTCGCGCAAAGCTGCTGCGATCGGGGTCAATCCTGCCGGGGGACGCGGTGGCCGGATCCTCATCCGGGATCCCGATTCCGGGCCTGCCAACACAGAGCGTGGCTGCGTGGCGCCGGAGATCGGCCGGCGACGGGCCGGCGCGGAGGGCGGGCGATGAAGGCCGGGCGCATCGCGCGCTGGTTCGATCGGCGGGGGTGGTCCGATCTGGTGATCGGCCTGCCGTATCTGTGGCTGCTGGCGTTTTTTCTGGCGCCTTTCCTCATCGTCGTCGCGATGAGCTTCGCGACGCGCACGCCGACCGCCCCGCCCTTCGGCTATGGCGGCGAGAACCCGGTCGCGAACCTCGCCGGATACCGGCGGCTGTTCGAGGACACGCTGTATGTCCGGGCCTTTGCGACCTCTGTCTGGAACGCGGCCTGGGCGACGGTGCTGTGTCTGGTGATAGGCTACCCGATGGCGCTTGGCCTGACGCGGGTGGGGCGGGCCTGGCGCAACATCCTGCTGATGCTGGTGATCCTGCCGTTCTGGACCTCGTTCCTGCTGCGGGTCTACGC
>JAATGA010000158.1 GCA_015654855.1 Rhodobacterales bacterium | reverse complement strand
TGCGCCCCGCCAGCCTCGGCCGTAAGCGTCGCAGGCAGCAGGTTGGGAATGCCCATGAACGCGGCGACGAAACGTGTCGCAGGATGGTCGTAGACCACGGCCGGGTCGTCCAGTTGCTCGATGCGGCCCTTGTTCATCACCGCCACATGATCCGACAGGATCAATGCCTCATGCTGGTCATGGGTGACGACGACCATGGTGATACCCAGATCCTGCTGCAACTTGCGCAGTTCCATCTGCATCCTTTCGCGCAGGTCTCGGTCCAGCGCAGCAAAGGGTTCGTCCAGCAGCAGCACCTTCGGCCCGATCACCAGCGAACGCGCAAGCGCCGTGCGCTGCTGCTGGCCGCCGGACAATTGCGAGGGGTAACGATCCGCCAGGCTGACCAGATCGACCTTTTCCAGCATGGCCGTCACGCGCTGCCGGGTCTCGGCCCGGCCCAGTCCGCGCAGGCGCAGACCGAAGGCCACATTCTCGGCGACCGTCATGTGCGGAAACAGAGCGTAGCTCTGAAACATGATGGAGGTGGGTCGCTTTTCCGGCAGGATGCGGGTGACCTCTGCGCCGTCGATCAGCACGTCGCCGTCATCGGCCTCGACGAAGCCCGCGACGATGCGCAGCACCGTGGTCTTGCCGCATCCGGAAGGGCCGAGCAGTGTCAGCAGCGCGCCGCGAGGCAGGCCGAGCGAGAGGTGGTTGACCACCTCTCGCCCGCCATAGGCCTTGCTGACCGAGACGAGTTCCAGTCCATAGGGCCGCATCTGGCTCAGTTCACCACTTCGGCGGTGAAGCGTTCGGTCCAGCCGGGAACGCCCGCGTTGATCTTCTTCTCATCGAAGGTCACCTGATATTCGGCCATGGGCATCGCGGCAATCAGGTCCGGCGAGGTTTCGGCCTTGGTATTGACCGGAGCCGCGTCCTGCCCCCCGGCCAGCATCGTCTGGCTTTGGGCCGCGATGACATAGTCGATGAACTTCTGGCCCAGATACTTTCTGGGAGTGTTGACCAGCATCATCACGTCAAACATGACTGGCGTCGGGTCCGGGCTTACGATGTTGACCTCGACGCCGTCATCGACCAGGCCTTTGGCAAGGCCGGGAGGCGCGACCAGAACCGAGACCTCGCCCATGGCCAGGGCCTTGCGGCCATCCGAGTCCGATTGATACCAGGTCGCCACATTGGGTTTCAGCGCCTTCAGCGCGGCGAAGCCCGGATCGACATTGTCGATGCTGCCGCCGTTGATCAGCGAGGCGATCATCAGGAAACGGGCCTGATAGGTTTCGATCGGCGGCACGGCCAGAGTGCTTTTGAAACGCTCATCCCACAGGTCGGACCAGGTAGCGATAGGCGGGTCGACCATATCCGTCCGGTAGATGATCGAGATCGGATAGTAATAGGCCGCAACCCAGGATGCCGTATAGGCGCCGGGGATCAGGTCGGGCACATTGGTCAGCGCCGCCGCGTCGATGGGGGCGAACAACTCGGCATCGGTTTCCGCACGCGCCGCGACCGAGGCTGTGGTGAACCACACGTCAATGGTCGGGTTGGCTTTCATGCCTTGCAGTTTCACAAGCCCTTCGGTCGACGAAGACTGGGGCACCGCAACCACTTCGATCCCGGTCTCTTCGGTGAATTTGTCGGCGACGGCACGCAGACCCATGTCCCAGGTGAAACCCCAGGACTGGACGGTGATCGAATCTTGCGCAAAAGCGGGGCCGGCCATCATGATGGCTGCGATCAGGCTGATTGTCTTCATCTTGCATCTCTCCTTGTTGGTCGGTTTGTTTTTGGCTTTGTTGTCTGTCAGGGTGCCGGCGTCAGATGTCGTCGAGCACCTTTGGCGAAAGACCGGCCGATCGCTGTACGAAGGTCAACGAGTCGCGCCAGTCGAAGTTTCGATAGACCGCCGCCAGATGGGCAAAGGGTGGCGACTGCGAAAAAAGCTGGAATGTAAGCCGGTGCCCGGCATAATCCGAATTCAGCAGGTCGCGGGCGAAGGCCAGCAGCCTGCGCCGGTCTTCGGCCCCCCAGGTCTTGTTCACCGAATAGTATTTTTCCATGTAGGGCGCGGTTTCCGGGTTCAGGAAGGTCGCCGCATCCGGCGTGACGCAGATCTGCCCGCCGCAAAGTTCGCGCGCGATATGCATCATCTGCGGCAGTTGCGACGCGGCCAGAACCCGTCCGGTCAGGATCAGCGACTGGTTCGGCATGCAAAGCCCGCCGGGGCTGTCCTCGGCCATGGCGATGGCCGCCGTGAGATGCGCATTGATCCCTTCGCGATAGCACGCCAGGGTTGCCAGCTTTTCCTGCACGGCCTGCTGCTTTTCGAGTCCGGTCTGGCGGACGTTGAACAGCGCCGCCCCGATCAGCATATCCGCGTTCTTCAGTGCCCGCTGGACGAAGGAAAACGAGCCATAGCGGTGAAGCGTGTTGCGGATATAGCCCGCGGCCCGTGTATCGCGATAGAAGAGCACATCCTCCCACGGAACCAGAACATCGTCGAAGACGATCAGCGTGTCGATCTCGTCGAACCGGTTCGACAGCGGATAATCCGCGAGCGAACCGCGGCCGGCAAAGCCACTGCGGCAAATGAAGCGCAGATTCGGTGCCGAAAGGCGCGAGATGAACCCGATGGCGTAGTCCGACAGCTTTTCGTCGCCCCAGTTGGCGATGGTGGGCTTGACGAAGGCCTGGTTCGCATAGGCGGCAGCCGTTTCGAATTTCGCACCCCTGACGATCACACCCGCATCGGTTTCCTTCACGACATGCAGCAGCATATCGGGATCCTGATCCTGGGGCCTTTTCGACCGGTCGCCTTTCGGATCGGTATTGGCCGATGCCTGGAACATGTCGTCGTATTCCGACGCATGGACGTGCCGGGCGATATTGTCGGAAAACTGCGAATCGAACTGGTTCAGCATCGCCGCGCCGTCGTGCAGCGACCACATCTCGCTGCCTTCGCC
>JAATGA010000355.1 GCA_015654855.1 Rhodobacterales bacterium | reverse complement strand
TGCGAGCGGGTCGGGAAAACCTTGGTCACGCAAGCGGTGCGCAGCCCCTGTTCCGCCATGCCGAGCGTCGCGCGCAGACCGGCCCCGCCGGCCCCCACCACGACCACATCGTAGTCATGGACTTCATAAGGATATGCAGCAGTCATCTTGTCGAAGCCTTTCAGAGCGCGAGCTTGATCAGGGCGTAGAAGCCCGCGGCAATGGTCAGATAGGACACCGCATTCGCCAGCATCACCAGCGCGGTGCGCGTACCGCCATGGGCATAGTCCTCGATCGCCATCTGCGCGCCCCTGGCGAAGTGGCGCATCCCCACGAACAGGAACAGCGCCGTCAGAACCGCGACGAGCGGGTTGGCGAACGTATCGCGCACATGCTCGTAGCCATGGCCGATGGTGCGCGCCAGCACCACGACGAAGACCGGCACGATGAACAACAGCGCCCAGCCGGATACGTTCATCGCGACATGGTGGGCAGTGCCGTGACGAGCGGCGCCCAGACCTTCGGCGCGTTTGCGGGGGGTAAGGTAACGCATCTGCAATCCTCCTTACACGACGGCGATGATGATCGTGATCACGGTCAGCACCGTCGCGCCGATGAACATGCCCCAGCCGAGTTTCTCGGCGGTCGGAATGTCCATGAATTTGCCCGCATCATAAAGAAAGTGACGCACGCCGCCGAGCAGGTGGTACCACACCGCCCAGGCCGAGGCGATCCAGATCAGCCAGCCCAGCCACGAGGTCGCGAACCAGTTCACGCAGTCGAAGGCCGGCTTCGACACGGCGGCGGCAAAGATCAGCGCGGTGATCAGCGCGATGGCGACGATCAGCCCAAGGCCGGTGATGCGGATCATGATCGACGAGATCGAGGTGATCTGTGGCCGGTAGTAGGGGCCGATCATGAAAGGAGAAAGGGGCCGTTCGACCCTTTTGGGTGCAGACATTCGTTTGTCCCTTCGTCGCTGGCTTGCCCCGCCCGGCCGGGGCCGGATCCCGCGGCCGCCCGGACCGTCCCGATCCGGCGGTGCGCGCTTCGATATGGGTCACGTCATAGCGCTTTTTTTGGCCGAGTCACGCACGACCTTGCCGCTTTCTGCATCCGTTCCCGCTAACTGCCCAACTTTTTGACGAATTTGTGATCACATTATTCCTGGCTGTGATCACAACTATTTCAGTCGGGTTTGGACTCAGCGCGACAGCAGCGTGGTGTCGAATTTCACCTTCAGCGCGACGAAGCCGGGATAGTCCGAACCGTCGTGCCAGCGCAGATCGGCGCCAACCTGGTCGTTGGCGCGCCAGGTCGCACCGACATCCCACTGGGTTTCGGTCGACAGCACCCGCACATCATAGGCGCCATAGGTGATCCCGGTCGAGATCCGGTCGGTCACCGCATAATCGAGGCCGATGGCGGCGCTGCCCTCGCTGCGCTCGGGGTCGATCGCCAGCGCCAGGCGGCCGGTGCCGCGCAACCCCAGCGGCACGTCGACATCGACCGCAAGCTGCCCGCAGCAATTGCCGCCCTCGTCGGGATAGACATAGCGGCGATACGAAGCGTAGTAGCGGAATCCCTGCGCCGTCTCGCCATGATAGCCGAGGTAGAGGTCGACCCGGTTTAAATCGACCCCACGTGCCAGAAAGCCGCCGATGCCTCCGTAAAAGCCGCGATAGTCGGCCTCCACATAGCCGGACAGTTCCAGCGCGTTGCCGGCGTCATCGGTATCCGCGCCGCGCGGGGTCGGGATTGTGGGATCCAGCGGCCCTTTGCGGTCCGGCGAATAGCTGAGTTCGCCGCCGGCATAGAGGTTGAAATCCTGCGCGCCGGCAAGACCCGGCGCCGTCAGCGCCAACAGAACCGCGAGCGTGCGGGGGACCATGCTCATTGCCTCTTCTTATGGTTTTTCGACACAAGACCACAAGAAGAGGCAGGGATAAACCATCCGCTTTGCGAAAAGCCGACAGAGGCCCTGCCCGGGCGCGCCTTCGCCGATGCCCGCGTCAGACCGGCATCAGCGCCCAGTAATCAAGGTCGAGCAGCACCTCCGGCAGATACTTGCCGCCCTCGCCGCGCAAAGTGAAGAGTTCGGCTCCGGCCTTCACCGCCACCAGCCGCAGCCGGATCGCACCGACGCCCGGCGCACCGGTTTCGGCCTTGTCCAGCACCTCGGACCAGGCGCGGACAGTATCGCCGGCGAAACAGGGGTTGGCATGGGCGCCCGCGTTCAGCGCGACGATCATCTGCGCATTGGCAAGGCCGTTGAACGACAGCGCCCGGGCGAGGCTGATCACATGGCCGCCATAGATCAGCCGCCGGCCATCCTCGCGCAAGGTCGCGTCGAAATGCACCTTGGCGGTGTTCTGCCACAGCCGGGTGGCGAGCATATGCTCGGCCTCCTCGATAGTAACACCGTCAACATGGTCGATCTTTTCACCGATCTCGTAATCGCCCCAACGGTGCGGCTCACCCGCAAGCGAGAAATCATAATTGGAAAAATCCAACCCCGGCGGCACGATCAGATCCTCGGCGGACACCGATCCTTGCAGTTTCGGAACAACCGGCTCTGCCGAGGGCGTGGCGCGGTTCTTCCGCACCATGACCCAGCGGACATAGTTCAGCACCACCTCATCCCGCTGGTTCAACCCGCGCGACCGCACCCAGACCACACCCGATTTGCCGTTGGAGTTTTCCTTCAGCCCGATCACGGTCGATTCCGACCGGATCGTATCCCCTGGCCAGACCGGGGCGAGCCAGCGCCCCTCGGCATAGCCGAGGTTCGCCACCGCGTTCAGGCTGATGTCCGGCACGGTCTTGCCGAAAACCGTGTGAAAGACGATCAGATCGTCGAAGGGAGAGGCCGCAAGTCCGCAGTTCCGCGCGAATTCATCCGAGGAATGCAGAGCATGCCGCGCCGGGTAAAGCGCGTGATAAAGCGCCCGTTCGCCCCCCGAAAGCGTGCGGGGCACCGCATGGGCGATGGTCTCGCCAATGCGGTAATCCTCGAAAAATCGGCCGGATCCCGTCTTCGCCGTCATGCAATCCCCTCCCCTTGCCGGGCGCGCGCAATCACATCAACGCCGCCCCGCAACGCATTGATCTGTCAGTGTTCGCTGAGCTTCGTCTCGGGTGTGTAGATGCCGGGCGCCTCTTTCACCACGGCCTGGCCGCAGCGCATGACGCCCTTCGCGGCATCAAAGGCGTAGGTGGGCGAGCCATGCAACTCCCACCCCTTGTTCAGGGCAGCGGTGACTTTGTGGCAGAAGGCCGAGGTGTCGTCCTCGGACAGGAAGCGGTAGAGTTTCATCCGTAGGTTCCCAGGAAAGGGTTGTGACCGGCCCAGATATGGATGCCCGCGATGATGCCGTAAAGGATCAGCGTGCCGGCGATATTCATCGCATCGCCCTTCAGCCCGCGCACGGGTGCAGGCCGCACCCAAGGGCCGGAGGCGTTGATAACGACCATCTGCACCACGGCCCAAAGCCCGATGCCACCGAACAGCACCAGGCTCGCCAGGTCGCCGTTGACGATCAGATGCGCCACCGACCAGATCACCGTACCCCAGAGCATCGGATGCCGGATCTTCGGGTAAAGTGTGCCCTTGGTGCCGCCGACGCCGAACAGGAACACCGACACCAGCATCAGCGTGTTGTTCAGATGCCCCATCCCCGGCAGCGGGCTGTAGACGTAGGTGAAATCCGCCGCGCGATAGCCCCAGACCATCAGCGCCACGGCCAGCAGGATCGCCACCGCGACCGGCCCCCGCCCCGCTTTGGCCCGCAGATCGGGCGCGAGCCTTCCGAACAGATGCGCCGCCCACCACAGGGCGACGCCAAGGATCAGGGGAATCATGGGCTTGCTCCTTCGCTGGCCATGGCCGGGACATTGCCCCTAACCGGCCAGCGCCGCAATCGCCTGCGCTTTGGCGAGGAGCTTGCGCGCCGTTTCCACATGCAGGTTCTCGACGATGCGCCCGTCCAGCACCGCCACCCCCTGGCCGGCGGCGACAGCGGCCTCGAAGGCCTCGATCTGGCGGCGGGACAGGTCGATTTCGGCCTCCGACGGAGCGAAGGCGGCGTTGGCGATGTCGAGCTGCGCCGGATGGATCAGCGTCTTGCCGTCAAAGCCCATATCGCGGCCCTGTTCGCATTCGGCGCGCAGACCATCCTCATCCTTGAAGGCATTATAGACGCCATCGACGATGATCCGCCCGTGCGCCCGTGCGGCCAGGAGGCACAGGCCCAGCCCCGCCTGCATCGGCAAACGGTCGGCGCGGAACCGGCTGCCGAGTTCCTTGGCCAGGTCATTCGTGCCCATGACCAGGCCCTGCAACTGCGGATGGGCAGCGATCTCGCCCGCGTTCAGCATGGCAAGCGAGGTCTCCATCATTGCCCAGAGGGGCGTCGCACCCACCACTGCCGCCACCGCATCAAGGTCGGCTGCGCGGTTCACCTTGGGCACCAGCACGGCGTCGACACCCTTGTGGCCCGCGAAAGCCGCCGCGTCATCGCGGCCCCATTCGGTGTCGAACCCGTTGATCCGCACGATCCGCGCCCGCCCGCCGTAGTCGGCGCTGGCCAGCACCTCGGCCAGCAGGGCACGGGCGCGGGCCTTTTCCTCCGGGGCGACCGCATCCTCAAGGTCGAAGATGATCGCATCGGCGGGCAGATCGCGCGCCTTTTCCAGCGCCCGATCCTTCGATCCGGGGATATAGAGCACCGAGCGGAACGGGCGGGTTTGAGACAAGGGGATTCCTCCGGGTAATTTTGTTGCGCATGGATGCACGCATTCGCCACTTTCGGCAATAGGCGAAATTCGGCCGGCACTCGTCCCACGGTCGCCCCCGGCAGGAACCTCGCGCCCTTGTCGGGCGTTGTCTCGGTGTTGAACGGCTCAACCCAACCATAAGGAGTTTGCGATGAGCAGCACCGGTGACAAAATCAAGGGCCTGGCGAACGAAGCGGCCGGGAACGTCAAGCAGGCCGTCGGCCGCGCGACCGGCAACGAGCGGCTGAAGGCCGACGGGGCCGCGCAAGAACTGAAAGGCGAGGCGCAACAGGCGCTTGGCAAGACCAAGGACGCGGTCAAAAAAGGTATCGACCGGATCTGATGCACCCGTGGCGCGATCCGAGGGCAAGAGGGGAAAGGCGCCGGCTGCGGCGCCTTTCCTCATGTCAGGGGCCGCGCTGCTTCGGGAGGTCCGGCTGCGGTGTCACGGCCTGGCCAGGCGCGGTCGGCCTCGCCTCCGCCCCTGGCAGGTCGGATCAGGGTTCCGACCTGTCGCGGGAAAGCGTCGGGCCAACGCCGCCGACGCTCTTTGCAGGCTGAGGCACCTGCTCCGACTCCACGCCCGGGAAGACCGCCGCCTCGGCGACCGGAACCAGGTGTCCCGTCCTGCCGCATCGGCAGCACCCGCAAGCCGCGAATCTGTCCGTCTTCGTCCCCGGCACAGACGGGCAATCGGGCCTTTGCCGCCGGGGCGGAGCACGACCTGCCCGTCGCGCGGCATACAATCGCATACTTTCGATCGTCATGCGGGCGGGGTTTAGCGCAATCACCGCCCCCGCACCGGCGCAGCAGCCTTGCGCCGGGGGGCGAAGCGGCTTAGGCATCGGCGCGTCCGACATCCACTCCACCCATTTTCGAGGGAGATTACCATGGCCAGACCGAAGATCGCACTGATCGGCGCGGGCCAGATCGGCGGCACGCTTGCCCATCTGACCGCGCTTAAGGAACTGGGCGACGTCGTCCTGTTCGACATCGCCGAAGGCACGCCCCGGGGCCAGGCGCTCGACATCTCGCAATCGGGTCCGGCCGGTAAGTTCGATGCCACGCTGAAGGGCACCACCGATTACGCCGACATCGCCGGGGCGGATGTGGTCACCATCACCGCCGGCGGGCCGCGCAAGCCGGGGATGAGCCGCGACGACCTGCTGGGCATCAACCTCAAGGTGATGAAATCGGTCGGCGAAGGCATCAAAACCCACGCCCCCGACGCCTTTGTCATCGTCATCACCAACCCGCTCGACGCGATGGTCTGGGCCCTGCAAAAGTTCTCGGGCCTGCCGGTGAACAAGGTCGTGGGCATGGCCGGCGTGCTGGACTCGGGCCGCTTCCGCCACTTCCTGGCCGACGAATTCAAGGTCTCTGTCAAGGATGTGACCGCCTTCGTTCTGGGCGGGCATGGCGATACGATGGTGCCGCTGGTCCGTTACTCGACCGTGGCCGGCATCCCGCTGCCCGACCTGGTGAAACTCGGCTGGACCAGCCAGGAGAAACTGGACTCGATCGTGCAGCGCACCCGTGACGGCGGCGCCGAGATCGTCGGCCTGCTGAAAACCGGCTCGGCCTTCTATGCGCCCGCGACCTCGGCCATCGAAATGGCCGAAGCCTATCTGAAGGACCAGAAGCGCGTTCTGCCGGCGGCGGCCTATGTCGACGGGGCCTTCGGGCTTGACGGGATCTATGTCGGCGTTCCGATCGTGATCGGCGCGGCCGGGGTCGAGCGTGTGGTCGGCATCGAACTGACCGCCGCCGAACAGGCGGAGTTCGACAAATCGGTCGGCGCGGTCAAAGGCCTCGTCGACGCCTGCAAAGGCATCGAGCCCTCGCTCGCCTGATCCTTCCCGCAAGGGAAACCGGGGCCGTCCCTTTCGGGGCGGCCCTTTGCTTTTGCGAAGCCCCCCGTAGCCGTTGCCAGGCGCGGCGCCGTTATTCCGCCGCCAGCATCGCCGGCCGGTCACGCGCCACCAACGCGGCGTCGAACGCCTCCGGCGTCACGGCGGCGGCCGGGCACAGCCGCGCCACCGCCGCCCCGGGGTCGATCCGCCCCCGCCACATCATCCCCAGCAATCGCATCGCCAGCCGCTGCCAGAAGCCGAGCGTCTGGACCCGGCCAAACACCCGCGCCAGCGCCGCGGGATCGCCCCCCGCGCGGCGCATCTCGGCCATGACATGGCGGCGGGTGGGCGACATCCGGCCATAGCTGCGCAAAGGCAGTTCGGCATGAAGCCGCGCCATCTTCGCCTGCCAATGCGCGGGCGTCAGCCCGTCGAAATGCACGATCCGCGCCTCGCTCGCCCGGGCGAAGCGGGTGGGCACCGGCGTATCGGTCAGAGCGGCGCAACGGTGGATCTCCAGCCAGCGGCCGCAGGCGGTGCGCGTCACCGACTTGCCAAGCGCATGGGCCGACAGCCCGTCCTGAAAGATGCCGGAATGCCGCCCCTGCATCAGCCAGCCAAAGCGCCGCCAGCCACGCCAGGGCCGGCGGAACACGCCCTCGAACAAATCCGCCTGTGGGCGACCCCGGCAAAAGGCGCGCTCGACATTCGGCAGGATCAGCGAATGCACTTCGTCGGGCAGCGCCGCCAGTTCGCGCGCCAGAGCCGCACCATCAGCCACGAACTCGTCCGCGTCGCAATGCAACAGCCAGCCCACCCGCGCCCGCGCATAGGCATGGTTGGCGTTGATCACCTGGCGCCAGACATGATCGCGATGCCGCCCGGCATGGCGCACCCGTGCCCAATACGCCCCATCGCAGTCGGTAATCACCACACCCGGCAGATGCCCGATCAGCACCCGCAGATCGGGGTCGGGCCGGTCGAGATACAGAAACACCTGCGCCGCCCCCTGGTCGAGGTGATGCGCCGCCATCGCCGCGACCAATGGCGCGGGTTCGTCCACCGTAGCGACAACGCCCCATCCTGTCGGCAGCGGCCCCCGCCCCTCTGTCGTCATCGTGACCCTTCGCCGGTTGACACCGCATCCTTCCGGGCCTGTTATCCGCCCCGACTGCTGACGAAGAGATTAACATGCGCCATTTTTTCCTTGCCCTGCCGCTGCTGGCCGCCACACCGGCCTTTGCCGAAACCCTGTCGGAGGAGTTGTCCCGCGCCGGGATCGCCGCGACCGAAACCCGGCTGGAGCAGGTCAAGGCGCCAACCGATGCCGACCGCTTCGCGCTTGGCGGCGTGCGGTTCCTCGCCACCATCGAACATGCACTGCAAACCCGCTGGCGCGTCGGGCTGACCGAAAGCCTGGGGATGATCCCGCTGCTGCGCCTGCCGATCGCGGAAAACCCCGCGCCGCCGCCGATGGATCCGCGCACCATCCCGACCCTGTTCGCCGAGGTCGTCACCGGCATGGATGCCGCGCGGATGCCGCTGTCGGGCATTCCCGCCACCTCGGATTTCGGGGTGGAACTGGACCTGTCTTCGGTCTGGTTCGACGTGAACGCCAATGGCGCACGCGATGCGGGCGAAGATCTGCTCGACATCGCCGGCCCGATGATCCTCGGCTGGGAGTGGCAGGCGCGCGAGCCCGGCGCGACCGGGCCGGTCATCCGCTTCGACGCCGCCGATGCGGCCTGGCTGTCGGCCTATACCCATCTGCTGGCCGGTATCGCCGAGGTGGTGCTGGCCTATGATCCGACCGCCTCGATCGACAGGATGCAGAAGGCCAATGCCGCCGCTCTCGCCTTGTCGGACCCGCCGGGAACGGGCGGGTTCGAATCCGTCTACGACCGGGAGTTCGGCGCCTTTACCGACATCGCCTATGTCATCCTCGATGCGCTGCACCAGACGCCGGACAAGGCCCGCGCCGCCTCGGCCCATGCGCATTTCCTGAAGATGGTCGCAGACAACCGCGACTTCTGGGTCCGGGTCGCGGCCGAGACGGACAATGACCGCGAATGGCTGCCGAACGACGCCCAGACCTCGGCCATGGGAATCGAGGTTCCCCCCGCCACCGGAGCGCATTGGATGGCCGTTCTGGACGATGCCGAGGCGCTGCTGAAGGGAGAAAAACTGGCCCCCTGGTGGCGGGTGAACGGAGCCGCCGGGATCGACATCGGGCGGCTGTTCCTCGACCCGCGCCCGGTCGATCTTCCCGGCTGGATCCAGGGCGCGGCGGTCACGCCATATCTGCGCAAGGGCACGTTGGTCGATGCCGAAAACTGGGCCGCCTTCGAGAATCTGGTCGGCGGCCAGGCCATGCTGATGACCGTTTTCCTCAACTGAGGCAGGCAGTCCCGCCCGCCGCGCGGGCAAGACGGGCGGGACGCACCCGCCGGGTGTCGCGCCCCGGCTTTGCCCCGCCCCCCCTTGCCGCGACGCGGCGAATCACCGCACCATGGTAACGAAACAGATACATGTGATCACACCCAATCAAAGTGTGATCACAAACGACGGTTTTTCGCCGGCATTCGCCGCAAACCCCTGTTTCCCGTTTTGATCGCCCCCATTTCTGTGCCAATACGCGCGCAAATCAACCAGGGAAGAGACCAGCTCCATGAACATCCACGAATACCAGGCCAAGGCGCTGCTGCGCGGCTACGGCGTTCCGGTTTCGGACGGTCGCGCCGTCCTGCGCGCCGAGGAAGCCAAGACCGCAGCAGGCGAGCTTGACGGGCCGCTCTGGGTGGTGAAGGCACAGATTCACGCCGGCGGCCGCGGCAAGGGCAAGTTCAAAGAGCCCGAGGCCGGCGAAAAAGGCGGCGTCCGTCTGGCGAAATCGGTGGAGGAGGCCGCCGAACTCGCCCGTCAGATGCTTGGCCGCACGCTTGTCACGCACCAGACCGGCCCGGCCGGCAAACAGGTGAACCGCATCTATATCGAGGATGGCTCGGACATCGCGCGCGAGTTGTATCTCGCGCTGCTGGTCGACCGCGCCACCAGCCGCGTCTCCTTCGTCGTCTCGACCGAGGGCGGGATGGACATCGAGGAAGTCGCCGCCAACACGCCCGAGAAGATCCTGTCCTTCTCGATCGACCCGGCGACCGGCTTCTCGGAGTTCCACGGCCGCCGCGTGGCCTTTGCCCTGGGCCTCGAAGGGGCGCAGGTCAAACAGGCGGTGACGCTGGTCCGTAACCTCTATCGCGCCTTCATCGAGAAGGACATGGAGATGCTGGAGATCAACCCGCTGATCGTGATGCCCGACGGCAACATCAAGGCGCTGGACGCGAAAGTCGGCTTCGACAACAACGCGCTCTATCGCCACGCCGACATCCTCGCGCTGCGTGACGAGACCGAGGAAGACCCCAAGGAACTCGCCGCGTCGAAGTTCGATCTGAACTACATCGCGCTGGATGGTGAAATCGGCTGCATGGTCAACGGCGCCGGCCTTGCGATGGCAACCATGGACATCATCAAGCTCTACGGCGCCGAGCCGGCGAACTTCCTCGATGTCGGCGGCGGCGCCACCAAGGAGAAGGTCACCGCGGCCTTCAAGATCATCACCGCCGACCCGGC
>JAATGA010000494.1 GCA_015654855.1 Rhodobacterales bacterium | reverse complement strand
GGTGGGCACGGCAGCACCACGACCGCTGGGCCGAAGAGCTGAAGGCCAAAGAGGCAAGGGTCGAGGGCGGTAAGGCATGACAGAGGCACCGGATGCAATGCGGCCGGCGCAGCCCTCCCGGCTGTCGTCGGTGCCGCCCGAGGATGCCTCGCGCCATTTCGACCCGCTGCTGCGCCCCGATCTGGCCACGCTTTACGCGACCCGCGCGGCCCGGTTGCGCGAACTGGCCGAGGGGCACGACCTGTCCGACTACCTGCGCCTGGCCGCCGATGTGGCCGAGGGCCAGGCGGCCTGCCTGACCGATGCCGCGTCTGTCCCCGAAAGCCCGGCGGCGGGCGCGCTTTCGTTGGATGTGCGTGCAGTGGCGGGTTCGGGCGACTGGCCGCGCGCGCTCGACCACCTGCTTGCCCATCTGCGGCCCCGGGTTCCGGCGACTGTCCTGCCGCATGTCGACCGGCTCGCCGCCCTGGCCGAGGCCGACCGGCGGCAGGTGGCACTGGCCCTCGTCGAGGGACGGTTCGATGGCGTCGACGCCGCCATCGCGCCGCTGGTCTGGGCCGGGCTGTCGGTGACGGTCGCCGCCCGGGCGCGCCTCGTGCCGCTGCCCGCGTCACCCGGACGGGAAACCGCCCATTGCCCGGTCTGCGGCACCGCCCCGGTCGCCAGCCTGATCCATACCGGCGACCGTCAGGGGCTGCGCTATCTGCACTGCGCGCTTTGCGATTGCGAATGGCATATGGTGCGGGCGAAATGTACGAACTGCGGGCAGGCCGGCAAGCTCGACTACCTCAGCTTCGAGACGCCCGAGGCTGCGATCCGGGCCGAGGCCTGTTCGGCCTGCGGCAGCTATCTGAAGGTCATCTCGCAGGAACGCGACCAGCAGGCCGAGGCGGTGGCGGACGATCTGGCCTCGTTGGTGCTGGACGATGCCGCCGGGGCCGAGGGCTTCGCCCGCACCGGCTTCAACCCCTTCGCCTTGCCGGCGGAAGCGGCCACCTGACCGCGTCGGGAGGGGGCAGATGGCCGGTCTTCGGAACGACGGGCCGCGGGCAGGGTGGTCGCAGACTGATCCCGCGCGATCCGGTCACGATTGCGATCGGCGGTCCTGTCGGCCCCGCGATCCGGCCTGATCCTTGCGGGAATATTCGAAGATCCGCGCGGCTTTCTGCGTCGTAACCGGCGGGAATATTCCTTGCCGCCGGACTCGCGGCCTGTTCCGCCTGCGGCCGAGGCCTGTGCGGAATTGATTTGATCGGTTGCGCGAAACCCCGCAGAGTCGGAACCAGGTATTGACCTCGGCCTTTGGGGAGGCGGCGATGCTTGAAACGGCCCTGACGCATGATCAGAGCGGAATCCCGGTCCTGCGCGACCAACTGACATCCTCGCGCGAATGGGCGGATGTGAACGCCTTTTGCCACAGCGCCTATATGCCCCTGCGGACAAGGCCGCTGAACCGGGGCGACGTGCCCGACGCCACTTTGCGCAAGCTCAGGATCGGGCAGATCACCTTCAGCCGGTTCTGTTTCGGCGTGCCTACCCGGGTCGAGGATTTCGACCCCGCCTCGGGCAATATCATCGTGGTGAACACCCTGCGCGGTTCGGTTCGCCATCCGCTCGGGCCTCGCCAGAAGGTCGATACCTGCGCGGGCGACAGCTATGTCGTCGATTGCAGCCGTACCGAATACTGGAACATCGCCAATGGCGACGATCTGCAATTCAATCTGACGATTTCGCACCGGCTGCTGGAGGAAACGTCCGAGCGCTGGTTCGGTTTCGTGCCGCAGGACGATCTGTGGAGGAAACGCTGCGTCTTCGGCGGCGAGGGGTCGGCCTGGCTCGCCCTGCTCGACTACGCCGCGCGCTCGGTCGATGCACGGCTGGATACGGTGGCAAACCCACTGATCGCCAAACGGCTGGAAGAGACGATCTGTATCGAGCTTCTGACGCAATGGGCACATGCTGCCGGTCTGGATCTGACGACCGGCGCGCGCACCGCAGCCCCACGTCATGTCCGCGAGGCGGAAAAGCTGATGACCGAACTTGCCTCGGCCGCCCCCAGCGTGGCCGAGATCGCCGGGATGCTGGGTGTCAGCGCCCGCAGCCTTTCGGAAGGCTTCCGGCGCTTTCGCGGCATCACCCCGCATGGCTATCTGACGGCAAGGCGGCTGGAAGGTTTTCGTGCCGTGCTGTTGCGGGCGCCTCCGGGCAGCACGGTGGCAGAGGCCGCCCGTGCCTGGGGTTATGTGAACCAGGGCGCGATGACCGCAGCCTACCGCCAGCGCTTTGGCGAGAGCCCGGCCCAGACCCTGCGCCACCGCCTGTCCTGAAAGGCGTTTGCCGCTGTTCCGGCACGGAGGTTTCGCCTTCGGATCCCGTCCGGGCATCTTTCCGGTAATGTCACGGACTGTCCCGAGGCCGGGCATTTTGCGCGGCTCGCTCTTGCGGAGTGCGCACCGACACCGCCCCGGCATTCCCGTCCGCCAGGACATGCGGGGGGCAGGGCCGGCTCCGAGCAAGGCGGGGGTCGGTGCGGTGCATCGCAATTGCGGATGTCTTCCCGTTTCGATCCGGTTTTGCCGGTTTCGATCGGGCGACGGTATGCCGTAGTCTACCAGGACGGCGCATCCTCTCCTACCCATGACGAGGTGATGCGCCCCGGCGAGAAGGCTCCTTTCCGCGAAGCCTCCGGTCCGCGCAAGGGAGGAGAAGCAAGATGAAAGCGCTGGTCTACCAGGGTCCCGGGAAAAAGGACTGGATCGAAGCGGCGAAACCTGTGGTCGAAAAGCCGACCGATGTGATCGTCCGGGTCACGAAGACCACGATCTGCGGCACCGATCTGCACATTCTGAAGGGCGATGTTCCGGCCGTGACCGAGGGCCGTATCCTTGGCCATGAAGGCGTCGGCGTGGTCGAATCCGTCGGCAATGCGGTGGCGAATTTCAAACCCGGCGATGCCGTGCTGATTTCCTGCGTCACCTCCTGCGGCAAATGCCCGAACTGCAAACGCCAGCTTTACGCCCATTGCTCCGATGGCGGCTGGATCCTCGGCCACAAGATCGACGGAACCCAGGCCGAATACGTCCGCATCCCGCATGGCGACAACTCGCTCTACCCGATCCCCGCCGGCGCGGATGAAGAGGCGCTGGTCATGCTGTCGGACATCCTGCCCACGGGGATGGAGATCGGCGTGCAATATGGCGGGGTCAAACCCGGTGACACCATCGCCATCGTCGGCGCGGGTCCCGTCGGCATGTCGGTGCTGCTGACCGCGCAATTCTACTCGCCGGGCCGGATCATCATGATCGACATGGACCCGGCCCGGCTGGAACTGTCGAAGCAGTTCGGTGCGACCGATACGATCCAGGTCGGGGCCGAGGATGTGGTGGCAAAGGTGCTGGAGATGACCGGCGGCCTTGGCGTCGATGTCGCCATCGAGGCGGTCGGCGTGCCCGCGACCTTCGACACCTGCCAGAAGATCGTCTCGGCCGGCGGCGCGATCGCCAACGTCGGCGTGCACGGCAAATCGGTCGAGCTGCATATCGAAGAACTGTGGATCAAGAACATCAACATCTCGATGGGGCTGGTGAACACCAATACTACGCCGATGCTGCTGAAGACGCTGAGCTCCGGCAAGGTGAATCCGGCGAAGCTGGTGACCCACCGCTTCCGCCTGGACGATATCCTCAAGGCCTATGACGTGTTCGGCAATGCTGCGCGCGAAAAGGCGATGAAGGTCATTCTCGCGGCCTGACCGGGCCTTGCGCCAAACGAGGCCGTCCCCTGAACGGGGGGCGGTTTTCTGGTTTCGCGGCCCTCTGCGGCCGGTGGCGGCTTTTCATCCGGCTGTTCCGTGCTGCCCTGAGCGCGTGGGGCGGGGCGAATGATTTGCCCGCCGGTCACGGCAAAACCGGCGCGCGAGGAGCGCTTTCCCCCGCGTCATCGTTGGCGCAATCCCCCTTTGCGGCGGATACGTGTTCTCCTATTGTTCCGATCAGGTCTTTCCCGATTCTGAACGAACATGTGCAACCTCTACGCCCAGACCAAAAGCCAGGACGCCCTGCGTCAGGCGCTCCGCGATGCGCAGGAGGCCGACGAGGATCTGATCGACAACGACGATCTGATTGATGACACGGGCAATCTGCCCATCCTCTCCGGCATCTGGCCGGATATGGTCGCGCCGATCATCCGGCCCGCCGCGGGCAAAGCCTGGCGTCTGACGCAGGCCCGCTGGGGGATGCCCACCCCGCCGGTTTACCTGGCGGGCAAGCGGACTGATCCCGGTGTGACCAATATCCGCAATACCGGCTCGCCCTGGTGGCAAGGTTGGCTGGGGGTCGAACACCGCTGCCTCGTACCCTTCACCAGCTTTTCCGAATCCGACAGCCGGCCCGAAGCCCCACGCAACCATCCGGTCTGGTTCGCGCTCGGTCCCGACCGGCCGCTGGCCTTCTTCGCGGGGATCCGCACCGAATGGACCTCGGTACGCAAGCTGAAGGAGGGCGAGATCACTGCCGGGCTTTTCGGCTTTCTGACCTGCGCGCCAAACCAGACGGTGGCCGCGGTGCATCCCAGGGCCATGCCGGTGATCCTGACCCGGCCTGAGGAGTGGCGGACCTGGCTGACCGCCCCTGTGCCCGAGGCGCTGCGCCTTCAGCGCCCGCTGCCCGACGGCACGCTTGAAATCGTAGCGGAGGGCGCGCGTGAAGATCCTGCGTGACCGACCGCATCTGGTGGAGGCCGCGACAGCCGATCCCTTCGCCCTGGCCCCCGCCCGCGTGCATGAGGCCGAGGGTCGGGGCCGCGCCGCCTTTGCCCTGTTCCAGATGCGCCGCCATCCGGGGCCGCTGTTCTGGATTCTGCCGCAGCACCAGACCAGTCGGCCCATGCCGCGCGGCCTGCCGCCGGGGGTGGCCGAGCGGCTGCACATGGTCGAGGCCGGGTCCGGGACCGACCTCCTTTGGGCCACGGAAGAGGTTTTGCGCAGCCAGGCCCCCGGCCTCGTCATCGCCGAGCCGGAAAAGCCCCTGTCGCTGACCGCGGGCAGGCGGTTGCAACTGGCGGCCGAGGCGGGGCGGACGACGGGGCTTTTGCTGATCCTGGAAGGTCAGGGCAGCAACGCCGCCGAGACCCGGTGGAAATGTGATCCGCTTGCCGGGCCTGCGGACTCGACTCGTCACAGATGGGGTCTTATTAAGAACAAAATGGGAACATGTGGAATCTGGGCGTTGCATTGGGATGGCACGACGGCTGCTTGCGATATGGTTTCCGAGGTTGGCGAGTGACATCAGCCTGCGCCAGCGCCCGGTCACGGGGGCCTTTGCGCTGACCGGGCGTCAGGGCAATGCCGATGTGCTGCATTGCCTGAACGAGGTCGCCTCATCCCGGGGGCTGTCGCGCGGCATGGGGTTGGCCGATGCGCGGGCCATCCTGCCCGACCTCGCCACCCGCCCCGCCGATCCCGTGCGCGAGGTCGCCGCGCTGGAGACCCTGCGCCGGTGGGCCGGGCGCTATGCACCCCAGATCGCGGCCGACGGGCCGGACGGGCTGATCGCCGATATCACCGGGGTCGCCCATCTGTTCGGCGGCGAGGCGGAGCTGCGCGAGGATCTCGATGCCCGGACCGCCCGTGCGGCGCTGCATATGCAAAGTGCCATCGCCGCCACCCGCGCGGGGGCACGGGCGCTGGCGCGGCACGGCGGCGGAATTGTCCCCGAGGGCCGGCTGGCCGAACGCCTTGGCCCCCTGCCGGTGACGGCGCTGCGCTTGCCCGAGGATATGGCCGACGGCCTGACCCGCCTGGGCCTGGCCCGCATCGCCGATCTGATCCCGCTGCCGCGCGCGCCCCTGGCCCGGCGCTTCGGCCCGGATCTGGTGGCGCGGCTGGACCAGATGCTCGGCACGATCCCCGAGCCGGTCGCAGCCCCGCCGGATGCGCCGCATTTCGGGGTGCGGATGACCCTGCCCGAGCCGATCGGCCTGACGGCGGATGTGATGGCGGGGCTGGAACGGCTGCTGGCGCGGCTGTGCGACAAGCTTAGCCGTGCCCATATGGGTGCGCGCCGGGTGCGGCTGGAACTGCGCCGCGTGGACCATGCCTCGGCCGTGGTCGAGGTGGGCCTTGCGCG
>JAATGA010000068.1 GCA_015654855.1 Rhodobacterales bacterium | reverse complement strand
TGCTGCTTGATCATGCCGGCGCGCAGCATGTAGCGGTGCGAGACGATCTGCGCCTCGGCGGGATTTTCCTTCAGAACCGGCAGGAAATAGCGGGAAAGACGCATGATCGGCCTCGTGCAAAGCGTTTGGCCGTTCCTAGCCGCTTGAGCCTGGCGGGGCAAGCGGCCTGGGCCGGGGTGCATAATCCCTGAACGGCGCTTTTTCGGAAAGGCCGGGGGTTCACATCCCCGCCCGGTCAGGGGCCGGGCGTTCTTCACGGAAATCCTCCACCGGACGATTTCTGATCGCCGCGAACCCTGTGAAATATTCTCACCGGACTGAGCGGGGGAACGGCTTCCTGCTCCCATCCTCTCTGCAAAAATATCCTCGGGGGCTGAATTGGCCGCAGGCCAAGAGGGGGGCAGACGGCCCCCCTCCCTTCGTCGGCGACAGGCTCAGCGCCAGCCGAGCGCAGGCGCCACATATTTCAGGATCGACTCGATCACATGGGCGTTGTAGTCGACGCCCAGCTGGTTCGGCACGGTCAGCAACAGCGTATCGGCCTCGGCAATCGCCTCGTCCTTCTTCAGCTGCTCGATCAGCTTATCGGGCTCGGCGGCATAGCTGCGGCCAAAGACCGCGCGATAATTGTCGATATGCCCGATCTGGTCGCCCTCATCCCCGTCCCGGCCGAAATACATCCGGTCGAGATCGTTGGTGATGGCAAAGATCGACCGGCTGACCGAGGCGCGCGGCGTGCCTTTGTGCCCGGCCTCTTTCCAGGCCTCTTTGAAGACCCGGATCTGCCTGGCCTGCTGAACCGACAAAGGCTCGCCCGACTCGTCCTGTTTCAGGGTCGAGCTTTGCAGGTGCATCCCCAGCTTCGCCGCCCATTTCGCCGTCGCATCCGACCCCGCGCCCCACCAGATCCGGTCGCGCAGACCTTCGGACACGGGTTCAAGCCGCAGAAGCCCCGGCGGATTGGGGAACATCGGGCGCGGGTTCGGCCTGGCGAACCCCTTGCCTTTCAGCAGGTCGAGGAAGGTCTCGGTATGCCGCCGGGCCATGTCCTGCTCGCTCTCCCCCTCGGCGGGGGCAAAGCCGAAGTGGAGCCAGCCGTCGATCACCTGCTCGGGGCTGCCGCGCGACAGGCCGAGTTGCAGCCGCCCTTGCGAGATCAGATCGGCCGAACTCGCATCCTCCAGCATGTAGAACGGGTTCTCGTAGCGCATGTCGATGACGCCGGTGCCGATCTCGATCTTCTTCGTGCGCGCGCCGACAGCGGCGAGCAGCGGGAAGGGCGACGACAATTGCCGGGCGAAGTGGTGCACGCGGAAGTAGGCGCCATCCGCCCCCAGTTCCTCGGCCGCGACGGCGAGGTCGATGGATTGCAACAGCACATCCTGGGCCGAACGCGTCCCCGATTGCGGCGAGGGCGACCAGTGGCCGAAAGACAGAAAACCGATACTCTTCATCAGGATAATCCCTTCATGGACCAACCCCCGGCCCGGCGCGGCCGGTGCTGCGCGGCGGGGGGCGTTGTTGAGGTCAATCTAGGTGCAGTTGCGCACAGCGAAAGCCCTCGTCTTGCCGCAGCCGCGCACAATCGCTGTGCCCGGTGGCGCGAACCGCGCGGCGCGGGAAAGAAGCGCCGCTCTGCGGCGTGGTCAGGCGGTGGCAAAGCCGGAAGCCCGATCGGCACACCCCCTTCCCGCTTGCCGTCGAAACAGGCGATAACGTCCGGGCGGACCACCTTGCCTTCGATGCTCTTGCCCCGGCGCGGGTTCCGCGACGCCCCTGCCCCGGTTCCGGCGCGGCGCTTCCAGCCACAAGTCCGGTGCGGCTTTGCCCCCCGCCGGATCCGCGCGCGCCTCAGCCCGCCATGAGGATGCGTTCGGCCACCATGCGCTGCATCCGCCAGAGATAGGCGTCGCGGATGCCCGCGGCCTCCAGATGTTCGACCGTGTTGCGCAGGTAGGCGGCGCAGCTTCCCTTGTGGCCGCAGGCGCGGGAAATCCGGTCGGCCTGCGAGGCTTCGGGCAGACGGATCAGCATCCGCGCCGTGTCGCGGCGCGGCGCGGCATAGAAGGTCAGCACCCGAAAGACCTCGCCCCCCGCGCGGCAGGTCAGCCAGCGGATCCAGGGCAGCGCCTCCAGATGTGCGACCTCGCGCTCCAGCAGCCGACGCATCTGCGCCAGCCGGTCACCCGGCGGCAGGCGGTAGGCAATGCCGTTGCAGGCCCCGCCCCGGTCGAGCGCCAGCATCAGCCCCGGCTGCTCCGGCGTCGCCCGCCAGGCCCTGAGATCCAGGCAGAAGGACCGCCGGTAGCCATGGACCGTCGCCACCCGTGCCTCGTCATGCTCGAACGCCGGGTTCCAGATCAGCGAGCCATAGGCGAACAGCCGGATCGGCCCCGCGGGTCCCGCCGCCAGCATCGCCCTGGCGGCGGCGTCGAAATCCCCCGGCGACATGCGGGTGCCCGGCTCCTCGGCGTCGCGGTCGGGAAGCGGGCGTTCGATGCGGGCGACGAGATCGGCGGTCAGGTCGAGCGGGCGGGGAAGAAGGGAGGCCATGGCACAAGACGAACCGCGCGACGGCGGTCGTGTCAAGGGCACCGGCAACGTGCGGCGCGGGCGGCCGAGGATGTGTGGAGCCGCCCGCTGTCGCCCTTTTCGCATCCTCTCAACGGCGGACCGGACAACAGGTGCCATAAATTCATAAATATCATTTATTTTCAAATATTTATGGAGGAGCAGGTGGGATTCGAACCCACGGGACCCTCTCAGGTCCGGCCGCTTTCAAGGCGGCAGCAATCGACCACTCTGCCACTGCTCCGAGGTTGCGGGTGGTCCCACGGGGCATGACGGGGACACACAAGACTGCATTTGGGCGCGTGCAACGGCGCTGGTCTAGCTCGTTGCGGGCCGTGCGACAAGCGGGAAGTCGCAAGGCGAGCGGGTGCTGTCCCGGGTGCCTCAGGTCCTGCCAGATACGGGTGTGCGATCCGGCGGCCCCGTCTCCGCCCGGGCAAGGGCTGGCCGAACGTTTGCCTGCAAGGCGCGGGCAAGGAGCCGACACAGCCTGACGACTAAGCGGCGGGCGGGCGATATAGAGGGGCCGGCGGCGGGCGAGTCGGGTGCCGTCCGCGCGACATGTGCGATCAGTCCAGGAACAGACCGAAATGTTCCTGCGCGTCCGACAGCTTTTCGATCCGGCTCCGCGCGGCGGCGCCGAGCGTGGTGCTGACATCCTGCAACAGCAGGGTCAGCCCCATGGTGATCCCCTGCGGCAGCGCCAGCACGAACCGCGTCTCTGCCGGATAGCGCAGCACATGCGGCGTGATCCCGGCGGCCCAGTCGCAGAATTCGTCGGCAAAGATCACCACATCCACCCCCCGCTCGCGCGCGAGCTGCGCCAGCAGCGGCCCGTGCGCGCCATAGCGGAAGGTGTCGATCATGATCAGCGTGATCCGCTCGCCGGGGGACGGCAGAAGCCCGGCATAGACCCCGTCGATCCCGTCGAGCAGATGCGCCCGGTCGCGCAGATAGGACAGCCGCCGGCACAGCCCGTCGGCCAGAAAGTGCATGGTCTGGAAACCGATGGCGTGCACGCTGTCGGCCTCGGCCACCAGGCGGACGATGGTCCGCCAGGCCTCGGTCCGGCGCAGGGCGAAGGCCGCGTCCACCGCCGCATGGCCGAATTCGCGCGCCGCATCCGCATCGCCGTCGTCGCGCAACTCGTTGCCGCTGGCGAAGCGCAGATCCATCCGCCGGCTTTCCGGGCCGAAGGCGTTGCGCCGCGCCTCGGCCCGCGCCTCGGCCGCGCCGTCGAAGCCCAGCTTGCGGTAGAACCGCGTGACCGTCATCGGACTGATGTCGAGTTTGCGCGCGGTCTCGGCGCTGGTCTCCATCAAGATCGCCTCGGGCCGCGCGAGCAGATAGGCCGAGATCCGCGCCTCAAGCCGGGTGAAGCCCGGCTCGGCCTCGGCAATCGTGCTTTTCAGTCGGGAAAGATCGCGTTCCATCGCCCTGATCCTAGTCTCCCCCGCCCGTCCGCCACAACCGCCATCCCGGCGTGTTGCACAATTTTGCGGCGAAAGCCGGTGGTCTTGCAAAATATGTTATATTGCTAACATAAAGATATTGAATGTTACAATAACAGCCAATACGCCGGGATTCGCAACACAAGGCTGAACCAACCAGCCATCCGATCCGCCAACCCGAGGTATCCATGAAACACCTGAGCTTTCCCGCGCTTGTCGCGCTTTCCTTTCTTGCGCTCGCGGCACGGGCCGAGACGCCCGCCGACACGCTGGTGATCGGCAAATCCGCCGATCCGCAGACGATCGACCCCGGCGTGACCGTCGACAACAACGACTGGACCATCGCCTATCCGGCCTATCAGCGCCTGGTCGCCTATGACGTGAAGGACGGCAAAGGCCAGACCACCGTCTCGGGCCAGCTCGCCGAAAGCTGGACGGTCAGCCCCGACGGCAAGGTGTGGGAGTTCACACTGAAACCCGGCAACAAATTCTCGGACGGCGGCGAACTCGACGCGGCGGCGGTCAAATTCTCGTTCGACCGGCTGATGAAGCTGGCGCAGGGTCCGTCCGAGGCCTTTCCGGCCGGCCTGACGGTCGAGGCGGTGGACCCGGTCACCGTGCGTTTCACCCTGCCCGACGCCTTCGCGCCCTTCCTTTACACGCTGGCCAATGCCGGGGCGGGGATCGTGAACCCGGCGGTCATGGCGCATGAAAAGGATGGCGACCTGGGCCAGGGGTGGCTCTCGGCCAATACCGCCGGTTCGGGCGCCTTCATGCTGGCGTCCTGGGAGAAGGGGCAGTCGATCAAGCTGGTGGCGAACCCGCATTACGCCGGCCCCGCCCCCGCGCTGAAGGCGGTCGAGGTGCGGATCGTTCCCGACGCCTCGGCCCGCAGGCTGGCGCTGGAAGCCGGCGATCTGGACATCGCCGAAAGCCTGCCCATCGACCAGACCGGGGCGCTGGCCGGCAAAGAGGGGATCACGGTCGAAACCTGGCCCGGCCTGCTGGTCACCTATCTTTACCTGAACAACGCCAAAGCCCCCTTCGACAAGCCCGAGGCGCGCAAGGCCCTGATCGAGGCGATCGACAAGGCGGGCATCATCGACGGCATCATGCTGGGCCAGGCCAAGGCCCTGAACGCGCCCATCCCCGAAGGCATGTGGGGCTATGACGCCACGATCCCTGCCCCGGAATGGAACATCGCCGATGCGAAGGCGAAATTCGCCGAGCTGGGCCTTGCCGGGCAGACGCTGACCTTCGCGCTTGCCGGCGACCGCGACGCCGCCTGGCCGATGATCGGTCTGGCGGTCCAGGCCAACCTCGCCGAGGCGGGGGTGACGGT
>JAATGA010000417.1 GCA_015654855.1 Rhodobacterales bacterium | reverse complement strand
ATATCGTCGCCAAAATCAAGGCCCGCCGTCCGGCGTGGGAGGGATATAAGTGAGCACCCGTCTGTCCCATGGCGGCCGTCTGATCGACCGCACCGCGCCGCGTGAATTCGCCTTCAACGGCAAGCGCATGAAGGGCTATGCCGGCGATACGCTGGCCGCCGCCCTGCTGGCCAACGACCAGGTTCTGGTCGGGCGCAGCTTCAAATACCACCGCCCGCGCGGCATCGTGGCCTCCGGCGCGGAAGAGCCGAACGCTTTGCTGAACCTCGGGCTCGGGGCGCGGCTGGAGCCGAACCAGCGCTCGACCACGACCGAGTTGTTCGAAGGCGCGGAAATGGGCAGCCAGAACCACTGGCCCAGCCTCGAATTCGATGTGGGCGTGGTGAACAATTCGCTCGCGCGCTTCTTTCCGGCCGGGTTCTACTACAAAACCTTCATGCACCCGCGCAGCTTCTGGAAACACATCTTTGAACCCGTGATCCGCCAGTCGGCGGGCCTGGGTCGCGTGCCGAAGGAACCGGATGCCGACCGCTACGAATATGCCTATGCCCATTGCGATCTGTTCGTCGCGGGTGGCGGTATTGCCGGGCTTCAGGCGGCCCTGACCGCCGCGCGGGCCGGCAAAAAGGTCTGGATCACCGAGCAGACCGCCTTCTGGGGCGGGCGGGCGCCGGTCGACGGTGTGACCGTCGACGGCAAACCGGCCGAGGCCTGGGTCGAGGCGGCGGTCACCGAACTTACCTCGCTCGATAACGTCGTGATCAAATCCCGCACCATGACCGTCGGCGTCTACGACCACGGCTATGTGCTGGCCATCGAGCGTGTCGCGGACCACACCCCCGGCGACGGGCGGCCGAAACAGCGGCTGTGGCGTCTGCGCGCGGGCCAGGTCATCGCCGCCACCGGCGCCATCGAACGCCCGCTGTCTTTTGCCGGCAACGATATTCCCGGTGTCATGCTCGCCTCGGCGGTGCGCGATTTCGTGGTGAACTACGGCGTCTCGCCCGGCGACCGCACCGTCGTCGTCACCAACAATGACGACGCCTACCGCACCGCCATCGCGCTGAAAAAAGCCGGGCTTTCCGTCCCCGTCATCCTCGACGCCCGGACCGAGGCGCGGGGCACCCTGGCGGAAGAGGCTCGTGCCCTGGGTATCCGGGTCGAAACCGGCAGGGGCATCGCGAAGGTTAAGGGCGGCAAGCGTGTCAAGGGCGTCGCGATCTGCCTTCAGGCCGGCGAGGGCGCGGTGATCGAGGAAATCGCCTGCGATGCGGTCGCCATGTCGGGGGGCTGGTCGCCGGTCGTCCACCTGTGGTCGCATTGCGGGGGCAAGCTGAACTGGGATGAAGAGGGCGCCTTCTTCCGCCCCGACGCGACCCGCCCGCCGATCAACCATGACGGCTCGGCTCTGGTCGTGGCCGCCGGTTCGGCCAACGGCATCCTGGCTGCGGGCGGTATCCTCGCCGATGCGGCGACGGCCGCCGGTGGCACAACCGAGGCGGTGGCCGAGGCCCCGGCCGAGGCGTCGACCGTTCCGGTCTGGATCATGCCCCAGGGGGCAGGGGTCAAGCTGCAATCGAAGATGTGGCTCGACTACCAGAACGATGTGAAGGTGTCCGATGTGGCCCTCGCCGCGCGTGAAGGCTACACCTCGGTCGAACATACCAAGCGCTACACCACGCTCGGCATGGCGACGGACCAGGGGAAACTGTCGAACATCAACGGCCTGGCGGTCCTGTCGAAGGCCCTGGATACGCCGATCCCGCAGGTCGGCACCACCACCTTCCGCCCGCCCTATACGCCGCTGAACTTCGGCGCCATCGCGGGCGAGGCGCGGGGGGACATCTTACAGCCGCTGCGCAAGACGCCGATCCACGACTGGCACATCGCCAACGGCGCCTTTATGGAGCCGGTCGGATATTGGCAGCGGCCCTTCTGCTATCCGAAGGCCGGGGAATCCCATGCCGATGCGGTGAACCGCGAGGTTCTGGCGGTGCGGGGCTCGCTGGGTCTGCTCGACGCCTCGACGCTGGGGAAAATCCTGGTGAAGGGGCCGGATGCGGGCAAGTTCCTCGACATGATGTATACCAACCTCATGTCGTCGCTGCCGGTCGGCAAATGCCGCTATGGCCTGATGTGCAACGAGAACGGCTTCCTGATCGACGACGGCGTGGTCGCGCGCCTGTCCGAGGACAGCTTCCTTGTCCACACCACCACCGGCGGCGCGGACCGCATCCACGCCCATATGGAAGACTGGTTGCAATGCGAATGGTGGGACTGGCAGGTCTATGCCGCGAACCTCACCGAGGAATATGCGCAGATCGCAGTCGTCGGCCAGAATGCACGCAAAGTGCTGGAGAAACTCGGCGGCCTGGATGTCTCGAAAGAGGCCTTCCCCTTCATGACCTGGATCGAGGGCACACTTGGCGGCTTCCCGGTTCGCATCTACCGGATCAGCTTCTCGGGCGAGCTTTCCTATGAGATCGCCACCCCGGCGGGCCATGGCCTGGCTTTGTGGAAGGCGCTGCTGGCCGCGGGGGCCGAATTCGATGTGACGCCCTATGGCACCGAGGGGCTGCACGTTCTGCGGGCCGAGAAGGGCTTCATCATGATCGGGGATGAGACCGACGGCACGGTGATCCCGCAGGACCTGAACATGGCCTGGGCGATTTCCAAGAAGAAAGCCGACTACCTCGGCAAGCGTGGCCAGGAACGGAAGCACCTTGCCAGCCCCGACCGCTGGCGGCTTGTCGGGCTTGAGGCGCTGGACGGCTCCGTCCTGCCCGATGGTGCCTATGCAGTGGCGGCCGGCGAGGACCGCTATGGCGGCAAGAATATGGAGGGTCGCATCACCTCGACCTACTGGTCGCCGACGCTGAAGCGCGGCATCGCCATGGGTCTGGTCAAACGCGGGCCAGAGCGCATGGGCGAGACGCTGGAGTTCACCAAACTCGACGGCGGCCGCATCAAGGCGCGGATTGTCGATCCGGTCTTCTACGACAAGGAAGGGAAGAAACAGGATGTCTGAGGCGGTAACCCCCCTGAACGGCGCCCGTTTCGACGGTTTCGCCACGATCCGTGAGGTCGGGCCGATCGGCATGATCCTGCTGCGTGCCAAGGCCGACGTGCCGGGCCTGGCCGAGGCCATCGCCGCCGCGTCCGGCTGCGCGGTGCCGGAAAAGCGCCGGATCGTCCTGAACGGCGACCGCGCGGCGGGCTGGATGGGGCCGGACGAATATCTGCTGATCCTGCCCTACGCCGAGGCTGCGTCGGCGGTGAAGGTGATCGGCGAGAAACTCGCGGGCCAACACCACCTGGCCGCCGATGTCTCGGATCTGCGGGTGGTTTTCGCCATCGAAGGGGCGAAGGCTGCCGACGTGCTGCGCAAGCTGACGCCCGCCGATCTGGGTGCGCTGGCCCCCGGCGAGCTGCGCCGCTCGCGCATCGCCCAGGTTCCGGCCGCCTTCTGGCCGGAGGGCGAGGGCTTCCGCCTGATCGCCTTCCGCTCGGTCGCCGGCTACGTTCAGGGCCTGCTGACCCATGCGGCGCAGAAGGGGTCCGAAACCGGGCTGTAAAGACCCGTGAAGGATGAAGCGACTGCCCCGCCCGGTTTTCCGAAGCGGGGCTTTTCCTTTTTTTGCTCCCTGGGCGAACCGGCGCTTCCAACCTGTGACGGCAGGGTGAAATTCCCGGTCTGCGCCTTGACCTTCGGGCTTTGCGGGCTTCTATAAAGAGCAGCCGAAATCCGAACAGGAGTCAGTCCCATGGCCTTTACCCTTCCCGAACTGCCCTATGCCCATGATGCGCTTGCCGCCTCGGGCATGTCGAAGGAAACGCTGGAATACCACCACGACCTTCACCACAAGGCCTATGTCGACAACGGCAACAAGCT
>JAATGA010000451.1 GCA_015654855.1 Rhodobacterales bacterium | reverse complement strand
GGACGCTGACGGCGGCGGCACGGGCGGCTTTGGGCGTCGCCGGCGCGGCGGAACTGGCGGTGGCGCAGCTTTCCGACCGGTTCGGTGCCGGGCCCTGGCGGGTACTTTCCCTCGATCTGCCGTCTTGACCCTTGGCCCGCGACGCCGTTGCGATTATCTTGCGCGCCAATCCACTCGCGAGGAGCCGCGCCATGGCCGAGACAAAAGCGAAACTTGCCCCGCTTGACCCCGTCTGGCAGCGCATCTGTGACGAGGCGGCCGAGGCGATCCGGGTCGAGCCGGTGATGGGCGGGATGATCCATTCCGCCGTGCTGCACCACCCCTCGCTGGAGCGGGCTTTGGCCTGGCGCTTTGCGCTGAAACTCGCCAGCGGCGAGATGAGCGAGCAGATCCTGCGCGAGATCGCCGACGAGGCCTATGGCGCCGACCCGAGCCTCGGCCAGGCGGCGCGCGCCGATCTGGTCGCGGTGTTCGACCGCGATCCGGCCTGCCACCGGTTCCTGCAACCGATCCTTTATTTCAAGGGCTATCAGGCGGTGCAGGCCTACCGCGTCGGCCATTGGCTGTGGCGGCAGAACCGCCAGGACCTGGCCTATTTCGTCCAGATGCGGGTGAGCGAGGTCTTTGGCGTCGACATCCATCCGGCGGCGCGGGTCGGCAAGGGGATCATGATCGACCACGCACATTCCATCGTCATCGGCGAGACGGCGGTGGTGGGCGATAACGTTTCGATGCTGCATTCGGTGACGTTGGGCGGCACCGGCAAGGAAGAGGGCGACCGCCATCCGAAGATCGGCAACGGCGTGCTGGTCGGCGCGGGGGCCAAGGTGCTGGGCAATATCACCATCGGCCATTGCAGCCGGATCGCTGCCGGTTCGGTCGTGCTGGCCAATGTGCCGCCGAAGACCACGGTCGCGGGCGTGCCCGCGCGGGTGGTGGGCGAGGCCGGCTGTGCCCAGCCCTCGGTCGCGATGGACCAGATTCTGCGCGCACCGGGCTGAAGGCGAAACGGGCCTTCGGCATCGTCGGGACGGCACCCGCTCTCGCAAGGCCCGGGTGTATCGCAGGGAGTGGGGATGGCACGCGTTCGGCGTGGCGGACCGCAAGGCGCGCTTGCGCCTGGTCCAACCCGAGAAAGGGAATCGCTTTCCGCAGTCCGAACGTCCTTAAATCAAAAGCCCCGGAGGTCGGAACGACCTCCGGGGCTTTTTTGCATTTTCGGACCCGTATCAGGCCAGCATGGCGACCGGGTTCTCCAGGGCTTCGATCAGCGCCTTGAGGAACTGCGCCCCGAGCGCGCCGTCGATCACCCGGTGATCGACCGAAAGCGTCATCGACAGAACTGTCGCCACCACGATCTCGCCTGCGGCATTCACCACGGGCTTTTTGACGCCCGCCCCGACCGCGAGGATCGAGCCATGCGGCGGGTTGATCACCGCGTCGAAATTGTCGATGCCGAACATGCCGAGGTTGGAGATCGCGAAGCTGCCACCCTGGTATTCATGGGGGGCGAGTTTCCTGGTCTTCGCCCGGGCGGCGAGGTCCTTCATCTCGGCCGAAAGGGTCGAGAGCGACTTCTTGTCTGCGTCGCGCAGGACCGGGGTGAACAACCCGCCCTCGATCGCCACGGCAACCGCGACATCGGACGGCGCGAGTTTCAGGATCCGGTCGCCCGCCCAGACGGCGTTGCAATCCGGCACCTGTTGCAGCGCCAGCGCCGAGGCCTTGATCAGGAAGTCGTTGACCGACAGCTTGATCCCGCGCCCCTGGAGGGCGTGGTTCAACTCCTCGCGGAAGGCGAGCAGCGTGTCGATCTGCACCTCGCGCCGCAGATAGAAATGCGGGATGGTCTGCTTGGCCTCGGTCAGACGCGCGGCGATGGTGCGGCGCATCCCGTCGAGCGGAACCTCGGTATAGGTCCGGTCGGCATACATCTTTTTGACCGTTTCGGCATTGGCACCCTGCGCCAGGGCCGGAGCGGCAGTCACTGCCGGCGCGGCGGCGGCGGGCGCAGGGGCAGCGACCGGGGCAGGGGCGGCGGTCGCGGGTTTCGCCACCTCGACATCGGCGCGGACGATGCGCCCATGCGGGCCGGAACCCCTGATCGCCGCCAGGTCCAGACCTTTTTCCTTTGCGATCCGCCGGGCGAGCGGCGAGGCGAAGACCCGCGTGCCGGCAGGTGCCGGGGCCGCCGCGGCCGGTGCGGGGGCGGTCGCAACTGTCGCAGCGGCCGGGGCCGCAGCCGGGGCCGCCGGTGCCGCAGAGGCCGAGGCGTCGTAGCTTTCACCCTCTTCCACCAGCACGGCGATGGGGGTGTTGACCTTCACCCCGGCGGTGCCTTCCGCGACCAGCAGTTTGCCGACCACGCCCTCATCCACGGCCTCGAACTCCATCGTGGCCTTGTCGGTTTCGATCTCGGCGAGGATCTGGCCGGATTTGACCGTATCCCCCTCTTTCACCAGCCATTTGTCAAGCGTGCCTTCCTCCATCGTCGGAGAAAGCGCGGGCATCAGGATTTGTGTCGCCATTTTCCCCTCCTCAGCGGTAGGTCACGGATTTCACCGCCGCCACCACCTCGTCCGAGGTGATCAGCGCGTGTTTTTCCAGGTTTGCGGCATAGGGCATCGGCACGTCCTTGCCGGTGCAGTTGATCACCGGCGCGTCGAGCCAGTCGAAGGCGCGCTCCATGATCACCGCCGACAGGTGGTTGCCGATGGCGCCGACGGGGAAGCCCTCCTCGACCGTCACGCAGCGGTTGGTCTTCATGACCGAGGCCAGAACCGTGTCGTAATCGATGGGCCGAAGTGTCCGCAGGTCGATCACTTCGGCCGAGATGCCTTCGCCCGCCAGCTTGTCGGCGGCATCGAGCGCAAGGTTCATGCCGATCCCGAAAGAGACGATGGTCACATCCGTACCCTCGCGCCAGATGCGGGCCTTGCCGAAGGGGATGGT
>JAATGA010000304.1 GCA_015654855.1 Rhodobacterales bacterium | reverse complement strand
GAGCGGGAGTTTTCCTTTCAGGTGATCGAACACGCGCTGGACGATTACAAGCGCGACCTCGGGTCGTTCGACGCCCGCATCCAGATGCGGTTTTCCTTCCCGATGAAGGTGGAGAGCCTGCGCTCGGGGCTGGAAGGCTGGCAGTATTACGACATCGCCTTGGAACTGGTCGACGTGGCGGGGGTGCGCAAGCGGATCGTGCATCTGGATTTCGTCTATTCCTCGACCTGCCCGTGCAGCCTGGAACTGTCGGAACACGCCCGGATGACGCGCGGGCAACTCGCCACGCCGCATTCGCAGCGATCCGTCGCGCGGATTTCGGTCGAGGTGAAGGACGGCCCCTGCCTGTGGTTCGAGGATCTGATCGACCTGGCCCGCGCCGGGGTTCCGACCGAGACCCAGGTGATGGTCAAGCGCGAGGATGAACAGGCCTTTGCCGAGCTGAACGCCGCGAACCCGATCTTCGTCGAGGATGCCGCGCGCAGCTTCTGCGCCGTGTTGCAGGACGATCCCCGGATCGGCGACTTCCGCATCGTGGCGAGCCATCAGGAATCCCTGCACAGCCACGATGCCGTGTCGGTTCTGACCGAGGGGCCGACTTTCGCGGCCGAAAGTCTGGACCCCCGGCTGTTCGCCTCGCTTTATCACGTCGGGTGATGGACAGGGACTGAGGGCGGGCGCCGAATACCTCAGCCCGAAGCCGTGCTTCTCCTGTCCCGGCTTAAGTCCTGGAATGTGCGGGCGCCGCGCCGGCTTGGGCGGATGGTCTTCCAACGCTTTGGTCTTGCAACCCGTTTGGGTTTCTGAGGGGCAGGACTACAGTCCCGCGCCGGGCGTGACCGTCAGTTCCGCCCGGTTGCCGCTGTAGCGAAAGACAAAGCGGCGCAGCGGCGGCGGCACCATCCGCCCGATGGTGCGGAACGAGGCTTCCAGCCCCTCGGCCTCCAGAAAGGCCACGACCTCGGGGCCGGCGGAGGGGTGATCGCCGATCTGGCGCACATCTACGATCTGCACGCCGCGCAGGCCCTGACGCAGGATCAGCGCGTCGTCGAGCGTCAGGAAGTCGAGCGGCATCTCGCCGGAGGGGGTGTCATCGCTTTGCATGGGGCGGAACATGGCCGCAGTCCTCGCGCCCGCCAAGCGCCGATCGGCGGGACCGCGCCCCTTAGGCGGTCGCCCGCCGGTTGCAGGGGCGCGCTCGGCGGGGTCCCGCCGCGGATGCGACGCTTCGCCCTTGCGGCCCAGGGCGATGCCGGGATCGGTCTGATGACCACGCGCGGGTGCCGGCCTGGCCACGCCCGGTGCCGCGCACCGCCTGCGTCAGCCGAGTCCGACGCCACGCAGGATGATGCCCTTCACGCTGTCCTTCGCCGCCTGCCATTGCGCGTCGGACAGCGGCTTGCCGGCGTTCAGCGTTTCGATCTGGTGGCCGAAATCGGCGTAGTGCTGGGTCGTCGCCCAGATCATGTAGAGCAGGTGCTCGGGGTCGACGGGGCGCATCCGTCCCGCCGCGATCCAGCGGCGGATCACCGCGGCGCGGCCGGCCGTCCAGTCGCGCAGGGTGGTTTCCAGATAGTCCTGGATCACCGGCGCGCCGTGCATCACCTCCGACGCCCAGACTTTTGACCCGTGCGGACGCGCGCGCGAAATTTCCATTTTGGCGTCTATATAGGCAGATATGCCCTGTGCGGGGCTTTCGGCCGCATCGAAGGCCTCGGCCGCCTTCAGCCAGATCTCGAATATGTCCTGCACGACCCGGCGATACAGCGCCTCTTTCGTGGGAAAGTAGTAGTGCAGATTCGCCTTTGGCAGGCCCGAGACATCGGCGATCAACTGCATGGTCGCGCCGCCGAACCCCGCCTCGGCAAAGACTTTTTCGGCGGCGGACAGGATCGCCCGCTCGGTCTCGCGGCGGCTGGCCTCGCGGCGGGTTGTCGGGCGCGCGGCGGTCATGCGGTCGGTCGTCACCTCAGGAAAAATATTGACCGTATGGTCAGGTTGTGCTGCGCTTCGATCTGACCACATGGTCAGACAATCGCAAAGAAGAATCGCGGGCGGAACGGTGCGGCAGTCACCTGCGCCGGCAGGGGAGACGAAAATGGCGGCACCCGGCGAAAACCTGCGGGTCGATGGCCTCCGGCTGTGGGACAGTCTGATGGAGATGGCCAAAATTGGCCCCGGCATCGCGGGCGGCAACAACCGCCAGACCCTGACCGACGCCGACAATCAGGGCCGTCATCTGTTTCAGGACTGGTGCAAGGCCGCCGGCATGACCATGGGCGTCGATGCCATGGGCACGATGTTCGCGACCCGTCCGGGCGAGGATCCCGACGCGCTGCCGGTCTATGTCGGCAGCCACCTCGACACGCAGCCGACGGGCGGCAAGTTCGACGGCGTTCTGGGGGTTCTGGCCGCGCTTGAGGTGGTGCGCTCGATGAACGACCTCGGCATCAAGACGAAGCACCCGGTCGTGGTGACCAACTGGGCGAATGAGGAGGGGGCGCGCTTCGCCCCCGCCATGCTGGCCTCGGGCGTTTTCGCGGGCGAGATCTCGCTCGACCACGCCTATAGCCGCACCGATCTGGACGGCAAGACCTATGGGGATGAGCTGAAACGCATCGGCTGGGTCGGCGAGGAAACCGTCGGTGCGCGCAAGATGCACTCCTACATCGAATACCACATCGAACAGGGCCCGATCCTTGAGGCCGAGGGGATCGACATTGGCGTCGTGACCCATGTTCAGGGGCTGTGGTGGCTGGAATTCACCCTGACCGGGCGGGATGCGCATACCGGGTCCACGCCGATGGCCCTGCGGGTCAATGCGGGCCTCGCTATGGCGCGGATATTCGAGGCGGTGCAGGCCATCACCATGGCGCATCAGCCGAATGCCGTGGGCGGCGTGGGGCAGGTGACCTTCGCGCCCAACAGCCGCAACGTCCTGCCGGGCAAGGTGGTCTTCACCGTCGATATCCGCACCGTCGATCCGGTGAAGCTCGACCGGATGCGGGCCGGGATCGAGGCCGAGGCGGCGCGGATCTGCGACGAACTGGGCGTCGGCTGCGCGGTCGAGGCGGTCGGGCATTTCGAACCCGTCACCTTTGCCCCCGAACTGACCGCCCGGGTCCGCGATGCGGCCGAACGGTTGGGCTACAGCCACCGCGATATCGTCTCGGGCGCGGGGCATGACGCCTGCTGGGCCGCACAGGTCGCGCCATCGGTGATGATCTTTTGTCCCTGCGTCGGCGGGCTTTCGCATAACGAGGCCGAGGAGATCAGCCCGGAATGGGCCGCCGCCGGGGCCGATGTGCTGCTGCATACGGTGCTGGAAACGGCCGGCGTCGTCGCCTGAGGCGGGCCGCCGGGGACCTGCGCGGCCCCCGGACCCCCCGTGGGATATTGTGCCGGAATGAAAGGGGCAGGTCGCTGCCCGGGGAGTATGGGATGAGCACGGTCATCAAAGGCGGCACCATCGTCACCGCCGATCTGACCTATGGGTCGGATGTGCTGGTCGAGGCCGGGCAGATCATTGCCATCGGCCACGGGCTGAAGGGGGATGAGGTTCTGGATGCCACCGGCTGCTATGTCATGCCGGGCGGGATCGACCCGCATACCCATCTGGAGATGCCCTTTATGGGCACCTATTCGGCCGATGATTTCGACAGCGGCACCCGGGCGGCTCTGGCCGGGGGCACGACGATGGTTGTCGATTTTGCCCTGCCCGCGCCGGGGCAGAGCCTGCTCGACGCGCTGAAGGTATGGGACAACAAGACCGCGCGGGCACATTGCGACTACAGCTTCCACATGGCGGTGACATGGTGGGGCGAGCAGGTCTTTGACGAGATGAAGGCGGTGACCGAAAGAGGCATCAATACCTTCAAGCATTTCATGGCCTATAAGGGCAGCCTGATGGTGAACGACGACGAGATGTTCGCCTCGTTCCGCCGCTGTGCCGAATTGGGGGCCATTCCCTTCGTTCATGCCGAGAACGGCGATATCGTGGCCGAGATGTCGGCGCGCCTGCTGGCCGAGGGTAACTCGGGCCCCGAGGGTCATGCCTACAGCCGCCCGACCCAGGTCGAGGGCGAGGCCACGAACCGCGCCATTATGATCGCCGATATGGCGGGCGTGCCGCTTTATGTCGTCCACGTCTCCTGCGAGGAAAGCCACGAGGCGATCCGGCGGGCGAAGATGGCCGGCAAGCGGGTCTGGGGTGAGCCGCTGATCCAGCATCTGACCCTCGATGAAAGCGAGTATTTCGACAGGGACTGGGACCATGCCGCGCGCCGCGTCATGTCGCCCCCCTTTCGCAACAAGGTGCATCAGGACAGTCTTTGGGCCGGGCTGGCGAGCGGGTCTTTGTCCTGCGTCGCGACCGACCATTGCGCCTTTACCACCGCGCAGAAACGCTATGGCGCCGGCGATTTCACCAAAATCCCCAACGGCACCGGCGGGTTGGAGGATCGGTTGCCGATGCTCTGGACTTACGGCGTCGGCACGGGGCGGATCACGATGAACGAATTCGTCGCCGTCACCTCGACCAATATCGCCAAGATCCTGAACTGCTATCCGAAGAAGGGCGCGGTTCTGGTGGGCGCGGATGCCGACCTGGTGGTCTGGGACCCGGAAAAGGAAAAGACTATCATCGCGGGCGCCCAGCAATCGGCCATCGACTACAACGTGTTCGAGGGCAAGAAGGTGAAGGGCCTACCACGCTATGTTCTGACGCGCGGGCATGTGGCGGTGCGGGATGGCGATCTGCGCTCGGCCGAGGGTCACGGCAAATTCGTCGCGCGCGAGCCGAATGGCGCGGTCAACAAGGCGCTGACGGCCTGGAAGGCGCTGACCGATCCGCGCCCCGTCGCCCGTGCCGGTATTCCGGCGAGCGGGGTCTAGGCCATCGTGGGGCATCCGTTCAGCGGTCTTTCCGCCTTTCCCATAACCCCCGGCGACGGTCGGGGCGCGGTGGACTGGTCCGCCCTCGACCGGATCATCGCGCGGCTGGTTGCGGCGCGGGTGGATTCCATCGGCGCGCTCGGCAGCACGGGGGGCTATGCCTATCTGCCGCGCGAAACGCGGACAGAGGTTCTGGCGCGCATCGTCGCTGCGGCGGGCGGCATTCCGGTCGCGGCCGGCATCGGCGCGCCGGGCCTGTCCTTGGTGCTCGACGCCGAACGGGATGCGGCCGAGGCCGGGGCGGCGGCGCTGCTGCTGGCGCCCGTCAGCTATCAGCCTTTGCGCGAGGACGAGGTTTTCGGCCTTTATCGGGCGGTTGCGGCCGAGGCCGGGCTGCCGGTGATCCTGTATAACAATCCGGGCACCACGGGCTTCACGTTCTCGCCCGAACTGATCGCCCGGATCGGCGCGCTGCCTGGTGTGACGGCGGTCAAAATGCCGCCGAAACCCGATCCGGCTGCCGAGATCGCGGACCTGCGGGCCGCGCTGCCGGAGAGCGTCTGCCTCGGCTACAGCGGCGACGCGATGATCGCCGCCGCTTTTCGCGCGGGGGCCGAGGGCTGGTTCTCGGTCCTCGGCGGGACCTTCCCCGAGGTCTGCCGCGCGATGACGGATGCCGGCCTCTGCGGCGACGCGGCGGGCCTTGCCGCGCTGGATGCGCGGCTGGCGCCGGTCTGGCGGCTGTTCGCAGCCATGGGCAGCTACCGGGTGATCCATGCGGCGGCGGGGCTGGCGGGCTATGGTGTCGCGCTGCCGCCGCTGCCTGTCCTGCCGCTGGCGGGCGAGGAATTGCAGGCGGTCCGCACGGGTTTTGAACAGGCGGAGCTGTTATGAAAGACACGACCAACATCGTCCCCCCGGTGATCGAGGCGGCGGGCGTCGATCTGGTCTTTCAGACCAGCGACGGCCCGGTTCACGCGCTGAAAGACGTGAACCTGACCATCGGCAAGGGCGAGTTCGTCAGCTTCATCGGCCCCTCAGGCTGTGGCAAGACCACCTTTCTGCGCTGTATCGCGGCGCTGGAAACGCCGACGGGCGGGCGGCTGACGGTGAACGGCATGACGCCGGATGCGGCGCGGCGGGCGCGGGCCTATGGCTATGTCTTTCAGGCGGCGGGGCTTTACCCCTGGCGCACCATCGCCGGCAATATCCGCCTGCCGTTGCAGATCATGGGCTTTTCCAAAGAGGAACAGGAAAAGCGGATCGAACGGGTGCTCGATCTGGTCGAACTGTCCGGCTTCGGGCGGAAATACCCCTGGCAGCTTTCGGGCGGGATGCAGCAGCGGGCCTCGATCGCCCGGGCGCTGGCCTTCGATGCCGACATCCTGCTGATGGACGAACCTTTCGGCGCGCTGGACGAGATCGTCCGCGACCGGCTGAACGAGGAACTGCTGAAGCTTTGGGACCGGACCGGCAAGACCATCGGCTTCGTCACCCATTCGATCCCCGAGGCGGTCTATCTGTCGACCAGGATCGTGGTGATGAGCCCGCGCCCCGGCCGGATCACCGATGTGATCGAAAGCCCGCTGCCGCGCGTCCGCCCGCTGGAAATCCGCGACACGCCGGAGTTCATCGAGATCGCCCATCGTGTGCGCGAGGGGCTGCGGGCGGGGCATTCCTATGACGACTGAACCGGGGCTTGCGAAAAAAGGGAGGCGGCCCGCCTCCCGGTCCGCCTGCGGTGACCTGCCCTCCGGCCGTTTCGTCAGGGGGACGGGGGCATGAAGGCTGTCCTTCCCGTCCTGACCGTGGTGCTGGCGATCCTGGCCGCGTGGTATGTCGCCGTGGTGCCGATGAACCGGGCCTGGGTCATGGACCAGGCCGCGCGCGCGGGCCAGCCGGCGCCGGCTTTCGGGCGGCTGGTGGCCGAGACGATGCGCCTTGAACGCCCGGTCCTGCCCGCGCCGCATCAGGTGGTGGCGGAGTTGTGGAACGGCGTCGCGGGGCAGAAGATCACCTCGAAGCGCAGCCTCGTCTACCACGCGCAGATCACGCTGACCGCGACGCTGGCGGGGTTTGCCATCGGCACGGCGCTTGGCCTGGCGCTGGCGACAGGCATCGTCTTCAGCCGGGCGATGGACCTGTCGGTCCTGCCCTGGGCCATTGCCAGCCAGATGGTGCCGATCATTGCGCTCGCGCCGATGCTGACGGCGGTGATGAGCGTCATGGGTGCCTCGGGGCAGGCATCGAAGGCGGTGATCTCGGCTTACCTGAGTTTCTTTCCGGTTGTCGTCGGCATGGCCAAAGGGCTGCGCAGCCCCGACCGGATGCAGCTTGACCTGCTGCACACCTGGAGCGCCACGCCGGTGCAGGGCTTTCTGCGGCTGCGGCTGCCGTCGTCGATGCCGTATTTCTTCGCCTCGATGAAGGTCGCCGTCGCGGCGAGCCTGCTGGGGGCTATCGTGTCGGAACTGAACCAGCCGGCAGGGCTTGGCGCGCGGCTGCTCCAGGGCAGCTATTACGGGCAGACGGTGCAGATCTGGGCGGCGCTGCTGCTGGCGGCG
>JAATGA010000333.1 GCA_015654855.1 Rhodobacterales bacterium | reverse complement strand
GACGGCGATCACATCCTCGACCAGGCGGCCGAAGACCCGCCGCAAGGCCTCGTGCCGGCGGCGCATCGGGTCGAGGCCGGGATATATCTGGTCGACCTCGGCGAAGGCCGGGCCGGTCACGGGCAGATCCATCAGGTCGGCTTCGGTGAACAGGCCCGAGCGCAGACCGTCATGCAGATCGTGATGCGAATAAGCTACATCGTCGGCGATGGCCGCCACCTGCGCCTCGGCGCTGGCATGGGTGTCGAGTTCCAGATCCCATTCGGCATTGACCTCTGCCAGCGCATAGGACAGCGGCCCGTGGTGTTTCGCATCGGCATGGGGGCCGGTCACCGGACCGTTGTGCTTGGCAATGCCTTCCAGGCTCTCCCATGTCAGGTTCAGCCCGTCGAAATCGGCGTAGTGCTTTTCGAGCTTCGTCACGATGCGCAGGGCCTGGGCATTGTGATCGAAGCCGCCGTAGGGCTTCATCAACAGTTCCAGCGCATCCTCGCCGGTATGGCCAAAGGGCGTGTGGCCGAGGTCATGGGCCAGCGCGATCGCCTCGGCCAGATCGGTGTTCAGCCCCAGCACACCCGAGATCGTACGCGCAACCTGCGCCACCTCGATCGAATGGGTCAGGCGCGTGCGGTAGTAATCGCCCTCGTGTTCGACGAACACTTGCGTCTGATGCTTCAGCCGGCGGAAGGCCGAGGAATGGATGATCCGGTCGCGGTCGCGCTGAAAGGCAGAGCGGAAGGAAGACATCCGTTCCGTGTGAAGCCTGCCGCGCGATTGTTCGGGAAGGCAGGCATAGGGGGCGAGCATCGGGGCAGCCTGTTCTTGTGCGGTCTTTTCCCTGATCCTATATTGCCTTCACAACCCGATGACAGGGGAACGTCCCATGAACTTCGCCCTTCCGACCGACGCAAGCAACCCGCGCGTCACCGACCGCGCCTTCGCCCGCCTTGCCGAGATCGTCGAGGCGACCGGCGAGGCCAAGGCCCTGCGCGTCGCCGTCGAGGGCGGCGGCTGTTCGGGATTCCAGTATGACATCCGTCTGGACGAGGCGGCACCCGACGATCTGGTGCTGGAGAAGGACGGGATGCGGGTGGTGGTGGACGAGGTGTCCCTGCCCTTCCTCGCCAATGCGGTGATCGACTTCACCGAGGAACTGATCGGCGCGCGGTTCGTGATCGAGAACCCGAATGCGGTCAGCTCCTGCGGCTGCGGGACGAGTTTCTCGATCTGACGTTCCTGCGATCCGGCGCAATGCCCGATCCGGGCGCTGTCGGATCGTTGGGGCCGGATTTTTTCAGAACTGAGATTGCGGTATGGCGGAACGCGCCGGGGCTCTGCCCCGGACCCCGGGATATTTGTGCAGAGAGGATGGGGCAGAAGAGTCAGGTCTGGCTCTGCTTCGCCATACGGGCGGCTATGAAGGCGTAGTAACTGCGGCCCTGGCCTTCGGCCTCATAGGCGGCGTTCAGCACGATCTTGGCGCGGAAGACATCGGCGGCGGCGTGGGTATGCGGCAGGGCTGACGATTCCAGCCGGGCAATATGGTCAAGGTAGGCGCGGTGAACGCGGGCACTGAAATCCGAGGCCGCGGTGACGCTGTGGCGGGTCAGATGCAGGCGGTAAGGCATGGCAGAGAGCGGGAGACTGCCGCCGAAACCCGCCATCACCCCGACCGCGTGCAAGATGTCCTGCGACAGGGCATCGGCGAAGGGCGGGCACTGGCTGCGGGCCACCATCAGTCGCACCGAGGCGCCGGTTTCGGCGAGATTGGCGAGGCTCAGCCGCAGACGGTCGTGCCAGAGGCGCAGGATGGTCCGGCCATCCTCGATAACGTCCAGCGGGGCCGCCGCGGCGCCGGTGGCGCGGGCGGCGTCGAGCATCGCGGCAAGGTAGCCGGGGGCAAGGCTGTCGTCGGCGTCGAGGAAGGCGAGCCAGCCCCCCCGCGCCCGCGCCATGGCGCGATTGCGGGCGGGACCGACGCCCGAGGCCACCGCGCCGGTCACGCCGACGCGCACCGCAGGCGACAGGGCGGCGGCTTCGGCGTAGTCGCCACCGTCGTCGGATTCGACAAGGATCTCCACATCCTCTTCGGCCAGCCCCCCGGCGAGGGCCGAGCGGATGGCCCGGTCGAGCGTCGCGCCGGCGCGAAAGGCCGGCACGATGACGGAAACGACGGGCAGCGGGGCGCGCGGCGCGCTGGCGGATCCGGGCATCGGGCAAACTCCTTGGCATCGGGCGCGTCCCGCGATAACCCGAAGCGGCGGCCCTGACCAGCCGCACCTCAAGGGGGCCGGCCATGAAGATCGCGACGTTCAACATCAACGGCATCAAGGCGAGGATCGAGGCCCTGCCCCGGTGGCTCGCCGGATCGGGCGCCGATGTGGTCTGCCTGCAAGAGATCAAATCGGTCGACGAGGGTTTCCCGCGCGAGATCTTCGAGGCCGAAGGCTGGGTGGTCGAGACCCACGGGCAGAAGGGTTTCAACGGCGTGGCGATCCTGTCGCGGCTGCCGCCGAAAGACGTGGTGCGCGGCCTGCCGGGGGATGAGGCCGACGAGCAGGCGCGCTGGATCGAGGCGACGGTCGACGGGATTACCGATGTCCGGGTCGTAGGTCTGTATCTGCCGAACGGCAACCCCGCGCCGGGGCTGAAATACGACTACAAGCTCGCCTGGATGGCCCGGATGGAGGCGCGGGTGCGT
>JAATGA010000289.1 GCA_015654855.1 Rhodobacterales bacterium | reverse complement strand
TCTGACCCGCACGACCGAGGGCTGGCGGGTCATGCCCGGCGGCTATGCCAGGATCGGCGGCAGCGACGATCCGACGGCGCTGGCCATGCAGAACGGCGGATCGGTCGCGGATGTCTGGGTCGTCTCGGACCGGCCGGTCGAGCCTTCGACCCTGGTGCCCCGCCAGGCGGCCTATCGGCGGCCCGACCTCGGCACGCTGCCGTCGCGCGCGGCGGACAACCTGTTCTGGCTGGGCCGTTATGTCGAGCGGGCCGAGGAAACGATGCGTCTGTTGCGGGCCTGGCACCTTCGACTGTCAGAAACCGACGATCCTGCGGCGCCGCTGCTGGCGGATCTGACCGATTACCTCGACGATTTCGGCATCGACCCCGCCGAGAACGTGCCCGAAAGGCTGCATGACACGCTGGAATCCGCGATCATCTCGGCGTCCAAGATCCGCGACCGGTTTTCGGTCGACGGCTGGATGGCGCTGAACGAACTGGCGCGGACGGCGCGGCGGATGTCCTCGACCCTGACGCCGGGGGCGGACGGGGCGGGGGCGATGCGGGTGCTGTTGCGCAAGATCTCGGGCTTTTCCGGCCTTGTGCATGAAAACATGTATCGGTTCACCGGCTGGCGGTTTCTGTCCATCGGGCGCGCGCTGGAACGCGCCTCGTCCATGGCCTCGGTGCTGGCGCGGTTCGCCGACGAGGATGCGCCCGACGGGGCGCTCGACCTGGCGGTCGAGGTGGGCGACAGCGTAATGACCCATCGCCGCCGCTATGCGGTCGCCACCACGCGCGAGACTGTGGTCGATCTGCTGGGCCTTGACGCGATGAACCCCCGTTCGCTGATGTATCAGGTCGAGACGTTGCGCGACCTGATCGCCCATTTGCCGGGAGCCGAGGATCGGGGGCGCCTGTCCGAACCGGCGCGGGCGGTGTTGCGGGTGCAGACCGATCTGGCGATCCGCAGCCCGGAAGAGCTGACGACCGGCGATCTCTGCGAGATCGGCGCCGATCTGGCGGAAGTGTCGAACCTGATCTCGGCGAAATGGTTGCGGTGATGCTGTACGAAATCACGGTCCGCACCACCTGCGAATACAAACACGCCGCCAAGGGCAGCCGGCATCTGCTGCGGCTGATGCCGCTGGCGCAGCCGGGCGTGCAGCGTCTGATCGCCGGCGCGGTCGAGATGAAGCCCGGCCCCGAGGAACGCAGCGACCGCATCGACTTTTTCGGCAATCATGCGACCGAGGCGGTTTTCGCCCATGCGCATGAAGAGGTCGAGATGGTGCTGCGCGCCCGCGTCGACCGGCAGGCGCCGGCGGTGGCGCTGGACATGTCGCCGCCGCTGAGCGCGCTTGGCGCCGGGGTTGAGGCCTGGCGGTCGCTGGGACCGGAGGCGCCGCATCATTTCGTCGGACCCTCGCCGCTTGTCGCGCCGGTAGCGACGGTGCGGGCCTGGGTGCGCGATCTGCTGGCCGGGGATGTCGCGGCCGGGGATTCGGTTGTGCAGGTGGTCGCGGCGGTGAACCGGGCGCTGCATCGCTATATGACCTACGATCCCGATGCGACCGAGGTCGACACGCCCCTGGCCGAGGCTTTCGGGCTTCGTCGCGGGGTCTGTCAGGATTATGCGCATATCATGATCGCCGCGCTGCGCGAGATCGGTATTCCGGCCGGCTATGTCTCGGGCCTTTTGCGGACCGAGCCGCCGCCGGGAAAGCCCCGGCTGGAAGGCTCGGATGCGATGCACGCCTGGGTCATGGCCTGGTGCGGCGCGGATGTCGGCTGGGTCGAGTTCGACCCGACCAACGATCTGCGGGTCGGGGCGGACCATATCATCGTCGCCCGGGGCCGGGACTATGCCGATGTGGCGCCGGTCAAGGGCGTGCTCTGGACTTCGGGGCCGCAAAGGACGCGGCAGGCGGTGGATGTGATCCCGCTGGGGTAGCTTGCCCGCGCGCGCCGTATCTGCCTCGGGGCTGCGTGCATTGGGCCGGGGCGGCTGCGATACCGGGGGGCGTGCAGGGACAGCGCCCCCTCGGGGCCGGTCGGTGAGCCGTCTCGTCGCGGTGGGCAATGGTCTGCGGCCGGTAACGGCGAACGTGATTTGCGCCTTGCGGTTGCGTCGGGCTAGACCCGCCGGGCCGCGTCCGGGTCGTCCGGCGGGGGAAAACCCCGCCGCCGATCCGATCCCGAAAGCCGACCCCGCGAAGGGTCCAGGAGAGACGAGTGATGAGCCGGGGCCTGCGCCTGATCCTGACCTTGACCCTGCCTCTGGCGGTGGCGATCCTTGTCGCGACTCTGATGCCGATGCCGAAGGGCGTTCCCGGCAACGACAAGATGCAGCACATGCTGGCCTTCGGCGCGCTGGCGCTGCCGACGGCGATGGTCCGTCCGCGATGGGCGCTGTGGTCGGTGCTGGCGACCGTGGCCTATGGCGGTCTGATCGAGGTCATGCAGCCCTGGTTCGGTCGCAGTGCCGATCTGCTGGACCTGCGCGCGGATGCGATCGGCGCGGTCTGCGGCGCGATACTGGGGGGCGTCCTGCACCTGCCGGCACGGGCGCTGTGGCGCCGGGTGCTGGGCACCATCGCCCCGCAACGCGCCTGACGGATCCGGCCCTCGGCCCGCAGCGAAGCGGGCGCTGCAACGTCCGATGTCCCCGCCCGCGGGATCGCGATCCCGGCGTGCCGCATGGACGGATGGCCCCGGCCGTCGCCGGCCGGGATCCTTGTCCTTACAGACTGTCGACGAAGAGCTGGCGCAGGTTTTCCAGCGTCAGCTCCACCGGGTTGCCGCCGCAGGACGGGTCCTCCAGCGCCATCTCGGCCAGTTCGTCGAGGTTCGGATTCCTGACGCCAAGCGCGGTCAGCGTCTCGGGAATGGCGAGCAGGCTGCGCAGGTCCAGCACCCGGGTGCAGAAGCCGTAGAAGCCGCCCTCGATGCCCAGATAGGCCGCCGCGCGGTCGATGCGGGATTCGATCGCCGGGCGGTTGAAGCGCAGAACGGCGGGCATGACCACGGCATTCGTCGTGCCATGGTGGGTGCCGAAAACCGCACCGATCGGGTGCGACAGCGAATGGATCGCGCCCAGGCCTTTCTGGAAGGCGACCGCGCCCATGGCGGCGGCGGCCATCATCTGGCCGCGTGCCTCTAGGTCCGTGGGCTCGGCATAGGCGCGGGGCAGGTTTTCAAAGACCAGCCGCATCCCCTCCAGCGCGATGCCCTGCGACATCGGGTGGTAGAAGGGGCTGCAATAGGCCTCAAGACAATGGGCGAGGGCATCCATTCCGGTGCCGGCGGTGATGAACTTCGGCATCCCCACCGTCAGTTCGGGGTCGCAGATGGTGACCGCAGGCAGCAGTTTCGGGTGGAAGATGATCTTCTTCTTATGGGTTTCCGAATTGGTCAGAACGCCCGCGCGCCCGACCTCGGACCCCGTTCCGGCGGTGGTGGGCACCGCGATGATCGGCGCGATCTTCGAGGCGTCCGCGCGGGTCCACCAGTCGCCGATGTCTTCCAGATCCCAGACCGGGATCACTTGGCCGACCATCAGCGCGATCATCTTGCCAAGGTCCAAGGCCGAGCCGCCGCCGAAGCAGATCACCCCGTCATGCCCGCCCGCACGATAGACGGCGAGGCCTGCGGCCATGTTCTTTTCATTCGGGTTCGGATCGACCTCGGAAAACACCGCCCGGCCAAGGCCTGCGGCCTCCAGGATGTCCAGCGCGCCGGCGGTGATCGGCAGGCTTGCGAGCGCCTTGTCGGTGACCAGAAGCGGTGCCTTCATGCCGACCGCTTTGGCATGTTCGGCCAGTTCGGAAATGCGGCCCGCGCCGAATTTCACCGCCGTCGGATAAGACCAGTTGGCACGAGCGGAAAGGATATCGCTCATTTCGTCACCTTCTTCAGATGGTAGGATTTCGGCCGGGTGACCGACATAAAGCCCAGGTAAGACAGCGAGGCGCCGCGCCCGGTGTCCTTCACGCCCGTCCAGGTCAACGCCGGGTCGAGGTAGTCGGCGCGGTTCTGATAGACCGTCCCGGTCTGCAACTGCGCCCCGATTTCCTCGGCCGCCTCAACGCTGTCGGTCCAGAGCGAGCAGGTCAGCCCGTAATCGCTGTCGTTCATTGCGGCCACCGCTTCCTCGTCGCTGGCCACCGCCATGATGCCGACCACGGGGCCGAAGCTTTCCTCGCGCATCACCCGCATCTCATGGTTCACATCCACCAGGATCTGCGGGGCGAGATAGGCGGTCTCGCCATCGTCGGCGGGGAAGAGCGCGGGGTCGATCAGCGGCTTCGCGCCCTCGTTCACCGCATCCTCGATCTGGCCGCGCACGGTGTCGGCGAACCGCTTGCTGGCCATCGGGCCGAGGGTGGTTTCTTCCTCAAGCGGGTTGCCGAGGACCAGTTTGTTCACCCAGGCGACGGCCTTTTCGACAAAAGCGTCATACAGGCTTTCGTGGACATAGATCCGCTCGATCCCGCAGCAGCATTGCCCCGAGTTGAACATCGCCCCGTCCATCAGCGTATCGACGGCGGCATCCAGATCGGCATCGGCGCGGACATAGCCCGGATCCTTGCCGCCAAGCTCCAGCCCCAGGCCGGTGAAGGTGCCGGCAGCGGCCTTTTCAATCGCCGTCCCGCCACCGACCGAGCCGGTGAAGTTCACGAAGCCGAAAGAGCGTTCGGCGATCAGCGTTTCGGTCGTGTCATGGTCCAGCACGACGTTCTGGAACACATCCTCGGGCAGGCCGGCGGCGGCAAAGGCCTCGGCCAGGCGTTCGCCGACCTTCAGGGTCTGGCTCGCATGTTTCAGAATGACCGAGTTCCCGGCGATCAGCGCCGGAACGATGGTGTTGATCGCGGTCAGATAAGGGTAGTTCCAGGGCGCCACGACGAAGACCACCCCCACCGGCTCGCGCGCGATATAGCGTTTGAAGCGGTTGGAATCCTCGATCACATGCGGGGCCAGCGCCTCGGCAGCGATCCCGGCCATGTAGTCGGCGCGCTCGCGCACGCCACGGAACTCGCCCGCGCCATAGCGGATGGGGCGGCCCATTTGCAGGGCCAGTTCCTCGGCCAGGACCTCTTTGATCCCTTCCAGCCAGGTGACGGCGGCCTTGACCCGTTCGATCCGCTCGTCCAGCGGGCGGGCAGCCCATTCGGGCTGTGCGGCCTTTGCGGCGGCGACGGCGACGCGCGCCTCTTCCAGCGGCAGCGCATCGCGGCCGATGTAGATCGTGCCCTCGACGGGCGAGATCAGGTGGATGATTTTGCTCATTTTTCTCTCCCGTGCCGGGGCGTCAGGCCCGCTCCAGCAGCCTTTGCAGTTCGAAATCGGTCACGACGCGATCGGTCTCGGCAATCTCCCATTCGGCATTGCGGTGGTAGTGGTCCACCACATCATCGCCAAACGCCGCCCGCAGCATGGACGAGCCGTTCAGCCGCGCCGCCGCGTCGCGCAGGTTCTTCGGTATCTCGCGCACATTCTGTGCGGCATACATGTCACCCTTCATCTCGGCTTCAAGGTCGAGCTTGCCCTCGATCCCGGCGAGGCCTGCGGCCAGCAGCGCCGCACAGGTCAGATAGGGGTTCACATCGGCGCCGGGAATGCGACATTCCACCCGGACGGCCTTGGTATGGGCGCCACAGACGCGGAAGCCTGCGGTGCGGTTGTCGGTGGACCAGACCGCCTTGGTCGGCGCGAAAAGCCCGACGGTAAAGCGTTTGTAGCTGTTGACGTAAGGGGCCAGGAACACGGTGATTTCTTCGGCATGGGCGAGCTGGCCGGCGAGGAATTGCTTCATCACCGCCGACATGCCGTTCGCGTCGTCGTGGTCGTAGAAGGCGGGTTTGCCGTCCGTGGTCCACAGGCTTTGATGCACATGCGCGGCGGATCCCGCGCGGCGGGTGTCGTATTTCGCCATGAAGGTCACCGACTTGCCCTTCGCCCAGGCGATTTCCTTCGTCGCCTGCTTGATCAGCGTGTGGTTGTCGGCGGTGTCGACCGAATCGGAATAGCGATAGTTGATCTCTTCCTGGCCTGCTTCGGCCTCGCCCTTGGAATTCTCGACGGGGATGCCGGCGGCATAAAGCGCGTTGCGGATGGTCCGCATCACCTCTTCCTCTTTCGAGGTCTGGAAGATGTGGTAATCCTCGTTGTAGCCCGAGACCGGCACCAGCCCGCCATGGCCCTTGTCGCGGTAGGATTCATAGCTGTTTTCAAACAGATAGAATTCCAGCTCCGTCGCCATCATCGCATCGAAACCCATGGCGCGGGCGCGGGCGACCTGATGCTTCAGGATCGCGCGGGGCGAAACCGCCACCTCTTCATGCGTGTCGTGGTCCAGCAGATCGCACAGCACCAGCGCCGTGCCCGGCAGCCAGGGGATGCGGCGCAGCGTGGCGAGGTCGGGCTTCATGACGTAGTCGCCATACCCCTTTTCCCAGCCTGCGGATTTATAGCCGGGGACGGTGTTCATCTCCATATCCACGGCCAGCAGATAGTTGCAGCAGTGGGTCTCACGGTAACCACTGTCGAGGAAGAACGCGGCGTGGAAGCGTTTGCCCATAAGGCGGCCCTGCATATCGACGGCGGCGACAAGAACGGTGTCGATCTCGCCCGCGTCGACGGCGGCGGAAAGGGTTTCAAGGGTCAGATTGGCAGGCATCTCGGCCTCATATGGCTGAAGAAAAGGGGAAAGGTGTCACGACCGGCAAGGCGCTCGCCCGCCGCCGAATTCGGGCTTGCGGGGCCAGCAGTCGGGCGGAATCGCGATCAGCACATCATCCCTTTTCTGCGCCGTCAGGCGGCGCGATTTGATCATATCCATCAGGCTAAGGGGGCGCAACATGCGCCCCCCGCCCGCCGGATGGCGGTTCAGCTTTTGTGGGAGAGGGCGAATTCCTCTTCCGGCGACAGGATCAGCCGGTTGCGGCCGACCAGCGCGAAATAGGCGACAGCGACCGCGAACCAGACCGCGACCCAGATCACGCCCTTGGTGAAGTTGGGGTCCTGCACCTGGTAGAACAGGGTGACGACCGCGATGACGATGGTCAGCACCGCGCCCGGAATGCCCAGAGGCGAGCGGAACGGGCGGGGGATATTCGGCATCTTCCTGCGCAGGATGATGAAGGACAAAGCCTGCATGATGTAGCTGAACATCGCCCCGAAGACCGCCATGTTCAGCAGAACCGAGCCGATCGCCGCGCCGCCCTGTTCGGCACCAAGCGCGAACCAGATCACCAGCATCACCGCAAGGCCCGTCAGCGAACCGGCGAGCATGGCGACATGCGGGGTTCTGTAGGTCTTGTGCGTGACCGACAGGAAGGTCGGGAAATACCCGGCCCGGCTCAGCGAATAGACCTGCCTTCCTTGCGCGAACAGGATCGTGTGGAACGAGGCGATCAGCCCCGTCAGCGCCACGATCCCGAAGGTTGCAACCCCCGCATCGCCATAGATCGCCCGGAACCCGTCCAGCAGCGGCTCAAGCGAGGTCGCGAGGTGGAAGGTGCCGACGCCCGGAACCGAAGGGTTCAGCAGCACGATCATGAACGCCGACAGCATCAGCGTCAGGATGCCGAGGATGATCCCCTTGGGCATGTCGCGTTTCGGATCGACCGACTCCTCGGCCGCCAGCGGCAGTTGCTCGATGGCCAGGAACAGCCAGACGGCGAAGGGCAGGGTCGACAGGATGCCGGAGAATCCGGTCGGGAACCAGGACCCGCCGCCCTCGGGCAGTTCGACCAGCGCGCCGTCGGGGCCGACGCCGACGTTCAGCGCCCAACGGTTGAAATCCATCACCGGAATGGCGCTGATCCAGAAGAACACCAGAACCGCCAGCGAAATCACCGTGATGATCAGCGTGAACTTGAACGACAGTTCGAGCCCGAAGACGTTGAGGCCCAGGAAGATCGCATAGAACAGGATCCAGATCAGCGGCGAATAAACCGGGTCGAGGCCGAGGATCGAGTTCACATAGGCGGTGATGAAGGTCACGACGACCGCCGGCGTCAGCACATATTCGACGTTTTCGCACAGGCCCGTCAGGAACCCGCCCCAGGGCCCCATCGCCGTGCGGGCAAAGGAATAGGCAGCCCCGGTATGTGGCAGCGCCGGGCTCATCTCGGCGATCGAGAAGGTCAGGCCCAGATACATGATGCAGATGATGATACCCGCGACGAGCATCCCGCCCCAGCCGCCGGTGCCGAAGCCGAAGTTCCAGCCCGAGAAATGCCCCGAGATCACGGCGCCCACGCCGAGCGACCACAGCGACCAGACGCCCGCATACCGCGACAAGCCACGCTTGTCGAAATAGCCGGCATCGGCCTTTTTATACTTCACACCGGACGATGGTCCGGAAGGTACTTCGCTCATTCCCATCTCCTGTCGTTCCGCGCCGCATCGGTTTCGTGCGGGCTGTGTTTATCTGCGGGGCTGTCTGTCTGTCGGCGTCGTGGCGGCGGGACGGCAGGCCTGGCCGTCCGGTCGCGCCCCGGTCCTGCCCCTTTGGGACCGGGGAAAATCCTCGTCCGCGACCCAGGGGCTGCGGCGCGTCTTTGCTTTCGCGCGGGGCGGCGGGTCGGACTTTCGCCCCGCACCGGCTCCGTGTGCAGGCTGGCACGGGCCTGCGGGCGTTACGCGGGATGGGCATCGGTTGCCGCCTCCGCATCGCGCAGCGCGCCCGATATGGCGGGGGCGAGGGCCTCGGCCATGGCCTCGCAATCCCCTGGCGTGGCGATCAGGTCGTTGCGGATTTCCAGCATCGCGTTGGCCAGGCCCAGAGGCGTCGCCTGGATCCGCAGTGTATGGGTCACGTCGTCGGCAGCCGAATAGGGCTCGTTCAGACGGGCGTCGAATCGCGCCGCCGTTTGCAAGCGGGCGAGGATTCCTTGCGCGAGCCGCGGGTCGGCATCGTCCAGCACGCCGATTTCCGTGCCTCGCGCCACGCCGAACCAGGTGGGAGTGAAACTGTGGACCGTGACGATCGCAGGGCGCTGCCCCGTCGCCAGACGCTCGGCCACCAGCGCGCGCAGGGCCGCGTGGAACGGCAGATAGATCGCGCGCGTCCGCGCCAGACGCTCGCCGGCGGAAAGACCGGCGTTGCCCGGAATCTCGTGCATCTCCGACCGGACGGGCATGGCGCCGCGCTGATCGGGCGCGCGGTTCACGTCATAGACGAGGCGGCTGACGGATGCCGAGATCAGCGGCGCGTCGAGCCGCCGCGACAGCCCTCGCGCCACGGCGAGCGCGCCGGGATCCCAGGCGATATGCGCCTTGCGCAGCATTTCGGGCAGCCCGAGCGTGCCCCAGCGGTCGGGGATCACCCGCGAGGCGTGTTCGCAGACCAGCAGGACCGCGCCGCTTCCCCAGGCCTTCTCGATCACCGGGGGGTAGGTTACGCCCTCCGCCCCTGTCGGCTCCGCTGTCATGGCAGCGAGTCACCCCTTGTTGTCGACCCGGTTGCCGGGCCGCAGTTTTTCGGCTTTTTTGAAAGGCTCATCCGCCGAAGCGTTTTCTGTCAAGAAAATTTCTGTGGCATGGATTCTGTTACAAACTTTTCTGAAACCGGTGCAGGATTGTCAGGCAGAGCCCGCGAATCCCGCTGCGAAAGAGAGCGATGGACGCCAAGCTGAACATGGAGGAAGGCCTGCGCGCCGCGCTGCCCGATCTGACGCGGGCCGAGCGGCAACTGGCCACGCATATCCTGCGGCATTTCCCGGTCGCGGCGCTTGGCTCGATCACGGTGCTGGCGAAGGCGGCCGAGGTCTCGACCCCCACGGTGGTGCGGCTGACACAAAAGCTGGGCTACAAAGGCTATCCCGATTACCAGAATGCGCTGAGGGGAGAGGTCGAGGCGATGCTGGTCTCGCCGCTGGCCAAGCACGAAAGATGGGCGGGGGGCGTGCCGGACAGCCATATCCTGAACCGCTTCGCCGATGCGGTGGTGGCAAATTTGTCGGCGACTTTGGGGCAGATCGACCATGCCGAATTCGACGCGGCGGCGCGGCTGCTGGCCGATCCGGGACGGGCGGTCTTTGCCATGGGGGGGCGGATCACCCATGCGATGGCGGATTATTTCGTCAGCCTGATGAAGGTGATCCGGCCCGAGGTCACGCTGCTGTCGGATATGTCGAACGCCTGGCCGCCGGCGCTGCTGGATATGAAGCCGGGAGATGTGCTGCTGGTCTTCGACATCCGCCGCTATGAGAACTCGGTGCTGCAACTGGTGGAACTGGCCGCCGCGCAACAGGCCGAGGTGGTGCTGATCACCGACCGCTGGATCTCGCCGGCCGCGCAATTCGCCCGGCACAGTTTCATCGCCCATATCGAGGCGCCCTCGGCCTGGGATTCCACCGTCTCGATCCTGGTGCTGGTCGAGACGCTGCTGGCGGCGGTGCAGGATCTGGGCTGGGGCGTGACCGAGGAGAGGATGCGCCGGCTCGAAGCGCTTTATGACCGCTCGCGGTTCTTTCGCCGCTATCGGTAGAGGCTGGCGCCGCCCCCAAGCCGCGTTGTGGCTCACCCCCGGAGCATTTCTGTTGCCGGGAAAGGCTCAGGTGGCGGGCAGGGCGCGGCGGGCGCCGGTCAGGGCGTTGACGACGACCGCCGCCACCATGAAGCCGCCACCGATCAGCGTGGTGCGGCTGGCGTCCTCGCCCAGGATCAGCCAGACCCAGAAGGGGCCGAGCATCACCTCGACGATGGTCAGCAGTGTCGCCTCCGCCGCAGGCACCACCCGGCTGCCGAGCGTATACAGCACCATCCCGCCGCCCAGCATCACCGCCCCCATGGCCAGCGCTATGGCAATGTCCCGGGCCGGGGCCAGCATCGGCTCGCCCGTCGCGGCCAGCATGATCGCGGCCACCGCCATCGAGAACAGCCCGCCGAGCGTGACGGCGGGCATCATGTCCGACAGCTTCCCGTAGCGCAGGGCGATGGTGAAAAGCGCGAATCCGAGCGCGGCGCAGATCGAGGCCAGGTTGCCCGCCAGGCTGCCCCCCGACAGCCCGTCGCCGACCATCAGCAGGATGCCGACAGCCGCCAGAGCCACGGCGGCCCAGGTGCCCGCCCTGACGCTTTCCCCCAGCACAAGCCAGCCGAGCAGCGCGGCAAAGAACGGGGCCGAGGAATACAGGAACATCGCATTGGCGACCGTCGAATTCTGCAAGCCGAAGATCGCCCCGGCAAAGGCCATGACCAGCCCCAGCCCGCCTGCGACGCCGGTCAGCCCGACCTCGCGCAGCGGTCCGATGATGCGCCCGCCCGAGCGCCAGGCGACGAAGACCACCAGCACCGGCACCATGCCGGCCGAGCGCCAGAACAGCACCGACCAGGTGCCGGCCTGTTCTATCGAGCGCACGGCCAGCCCCATGCCGGACCACAGCACCGCCGCCACGACGACCAGCGCCACGCCGCTTCCGTATCGCATTCTGTCCCCCGGCCCGCACGCCATCTCCGCCCGGCGAGCCTCGGGCCGCCGCGCACGGGGTTCTGTTCCGCCGGCGACAGCGAATGCCGCAATCGGCCGAGGGCAGGTGGTTCGCCATGCGCCGACAGCAAAAGGCGCAGTCCCTGCGCCCGCAAGCGGCCGGCACCTTACGCGGCGCGCGGTCCGAACAGGATCACCGCCGCCCCGGCCAGCGCCAGCGCCGCCCCGATCAGGTCCCAGCGATCGGGCCGCGCGCCTTCGACCGCCCAAAGCCAGACAAGTGAGGCGCAGATATAGACCACACCATAGGCCGCATAGGCCCGCCCCGCCGTATCGGTCGGCACCAGGGTCAGCAGAAAGGCAAAGGCCGCCAGCGACACCGCCCCCGGCACCAGCCACAAAGCCGATGCGCCGCTGCGCCACCAGGCCCAGACCGCGAAACAACCGCCGATCTCGGCCAGCGCGGCGGAGGCATAAATCAGCCCGACCATCTTTCCCCCATCATCCTGGCGAAAATATCCTCGGGAGGTGAGCCGCAAAGCGGCGAGGGGGGCGGACAGCCCCCCTTACCCGGCAGCGGCCCGGGACAGCACCGCAGAACAGTCAGCCCCCGCAGCATCGGAACCTGGCGGCCGCCCGGGTCACGACGGGTCCCGCCAGCGCATCGCGATCGGATAGCGCCGGTCGAGCCAGAAGGCACCCAACGTCAGGCGCGTTCCCGGTGCGGACTGGAACCTCTTGTATTCACTGATATAAAGCAGATGCTCGACCTTTTTGACCACCGCATGATCATAGCCCTTGGCCGTGATCTCGGCGACCGACAACTCGTGCTCGACCAGATCCTCCAGGATCGCGTCCAGCACCTCATAGGGGGGCAGCGAATCCTCGTCCTTCTGGTCGGGGCGCAGCTCGGCGCTTGGCGGTTTGGTGATCACCCGTTCCGGGATCACCGCGCCCGCAGGACCTTTCATCCAGGGGCGGTGGTTGTCGTTCCGCCAGCGGCAGGTGCGGAAGACGCGGGTCTTCCACATATCCTTGATCGGATTGTAGCCGCCGTTCATATCGCCGTAGATCGTGCAATAGCCGACCGCCATTTCCGACTTGTTGCCGGTGGTCAGCAGCATCTCGCCGAACTTGTTCGACAGCGCCATCAGGATCAGCCCCCGCAGACGGGACTGGATGTTCTCCTCGGCGATGTCGGATTTCAGCCCCTCGAACAGCGGCGCGAGCGCCTCGCCCACCGCCTCCTGCGGGCCGCCGATGCCGACCGTATCCAGCCGGCAGCCCAGGTTCCGCGCCACCTCGCCCGCATCCTGCAAGGAGTGATCGGAGGTATAGCGCGAGGGCAGCATGACGCAGCGCACGTTCTCTGCCCCGATGGCATCGGCGGCGATGGTGGCGACGATGGCCGAATCGATGCCGCCCGACAGGCCGAGCAGCACCTTTTTAAACCCGGTCTTGCGCAGGTAATCGGCCAGCGACATGACGCAGGCGCGATAGTCCGCCTCCCATATTTCCGGGATCGGGGCCTTCAGGCCGGGTTTGCAGCGCCAGCCCTGGGCTGTGTTCTCGAAATCCACATGGGTGATGCATTCGTCGAACTGCGGCATCTGCACCGCAAGCTCGCCACCGGGGTTCAGAACGAAGCTCGCCCCGTCGAAGACCTGATCGTCCTGGCCGCCGATCATGTTCAGATAGATCAGCGGCAGGCCGGTTTCGACCACGC
>JAATGA010000219.1 GCA_015654855.1 Rhodobacterales bacterium | reverse complement strand
GGTCGAAGCCGAAATACTGAACCGCTGAGGGCACAGTGCCGCGGCCCCGTCGGAGCGACGGCGAAATCCCGCTGGCCTTGGCCCGCGCCCGCCGCTAGAACCCGGGCCACGAAGGGAGCCTGCCATGACCGACGCCATCCGACCGCAACCCGGCATCCTTGACATCGCGCTTTACGAGGGCGGCAAGGCGCATGTGGCCGGCGTTCAGAACGCGGTCAAGCTGTCGTCGAACGAAAACCCGTTCGGCCCCTCGGACAAGGCCAAGGACGCCTTTGCCCGCAGTGTTCACACGCTGCACCGCTATCCGAACACCGACCACGCCAGCCTGCGCGAGGCGATTGCCGAGGTGCATGGGCTGGACGCCGGCCGCATCATCTGCGGCGTCGGCTCGGACGAAATCATCACCTTCCTCTGCCAGGCCTATGCCGGGCCGAATGACGAGGTGCTGTTCACCGAACACGGCTTCCTGATGTATCGCATTTCGGCCATGGCGGTCGGCGCGACGCCGGTGCAGGTCGCCGAGCGCGAGCGTACGACGGATGTCGATGCGCTGCTGGCCGCCTGTTCGCATCGCACGAAGCTGGTGTTCATCGCCAATCCGAACAACCCGACCGGCACGATGATCTCGCCCGCCGAGGTCGAGCGCCTGGCCGCCGGCCTGCCGCAACAGGCGATCCTGGTGCTGGACGGGGCCTATGCCGAATATGTCGACGATTTCGACGCAGGGCTGTCGCTGATCGAGAAACGGCCGAACGTCGTGATGACCCGGACATTCTCCAAGATCTACGGCTTGGGCGGATTGCGCATCGGCTGGGGCTATGGCCCGAAAAAGATCATCGACGTGCTGAACCGCATTCGCGGGCCCTTCAATCTGTCGACCACGCAGCTTGACGTGGCCGAGGCTGCGGTGCGCGACCAGGAACATGTGACCCGCTGCCGGACGGAAAACGCCCGGATGCGGCAATGGCTGGCCCATGCCCTTGCCGAACTGGGCGTGCCCTCGGACACGTCGAGTGCCAACTTCATCCTCGCCCGTTTCGCCAACCCCGAGGAGGCCGAGGCCTGCGACGCCTTCCTTCAGGAGCAGGGGCTGATCGTGCGGCGGGTCGGCGGCTACAACCTGCCGCATTGTCTGCGCATCACCATCGGGGACGAGGCGTCGTGCCGCCGCGTCGCCCACGCGGTGGCCCAGTTCAAGGGTGTGAAGTGAGCGTCATCTACAATCGTGTCGCGCTGATCGGCCTGGGGCTGATCGCCTCGTCCATGGCCCATGCGATGCGCGAGGGCGGGCTTGTGGGCGAGATCGTCGGCTTCGCAAAATCCGCCGGGACGCGGGCGACGGCGCTGGAGATCGGCTTTGTCGACCGGGTAACGGAAACCGCCGCCCAGGCAGTTGAGGGCGCGGATCTGGTGGTCCTGGCCGTGCCCGTCGGCGCGATGGAGGCCATTGCCCGGGAAATCGGCCCGCATCTGGCCGAAGGCGCGACCGTCACCGACGTGGGGTCCGTCAAGCAATCGGTGATCGCGGCGGTCGGTCCCCATCTGCCCGACTCCGTGCATTTCATCCCCGGCCACCCGCTGGCCGGGACCGAACATTCCGGCCCCCGTTCGGGCTTTGCCGCGCTGTTCCGCAACCGCTGGTGGCTGCTGACCCCGCCCGAGGGCGCGGATCCTGCCGCCGTCGCCCGTCTGGCGGATCTTTGCCGGGCGATGGGGGCGAATGTGGACATGATGGATGCCGCGCACCATGATCTGGTGCTGGCGGTGGTCAGTCACACGCCTCACCTGATTGCCTATACGATGGTTGGCGTCGCCGACGATCTGGGCCGGGTGTCGAATTCCGAGGTCATCAAATATTCCGCCTCGGGCTTTCGCGACTTTACCCGGATCGCGGCCAGCGATCCGACCATGTGGCGGGACGTGTTCCTGACCAACAAGGAGGCGACGCTGGAAATCCTCGGCCGGTTCACCGAAGAACTGTTCGCGCTGCAACGCGCGATCCGGCTGGGCGACGGCGCGCATCTGCACGAGTATTTCACCCGCACCCGCGCCATCTGCCGCGGCATCATCGAGGCCGGCCAGGACACTGCCGCGCCCGACTTCGGCCGCAGCCAGCCAGGTGCGCCGGCCAAGACCGGCTGATGCGGCGGGCGCTGGCGCTGGCCTGCGCCATCCTTTGTTCCAGCCCCCTGCCCTCCGGGGCAGAGGCGATGCGGAAATCGCTCGTTCCGCCGTCACGCCCCGCTGCATCCGTCGTCGCATCGCCTGTCGAGCCTGCCGCTCCCGGCCCGCAGCTGACGGCCAGCGGCGCCATCGCCCTGCCTGTGCCGATGCGCCCCCGTGCACGCCCTGTCGGCCTGATCGCGGTCGCCCCACCCGTC
>JAATGA010000356.1 GCA_015654855.1 Rhodobacterales bacterium | reverse complement strand
GGCACCACGCCGATGGCCTGATGCAGCGAGCTTTGCGTGACCTCGCGGATGTCCTGGCCGTCGATGCGGATCGCGCCCCCCGTCACGTCGTAGAACCGGAACAGCAGCCGCGCGATGGTCGATTTGCCCGACCCGGAATGACCGACGAGCGCCACCTTCTGCCCCGGCCCGACACGCAGCGACACCCCCTTCAGGATCGGCCGTTCGGGGTCGTAGGCGAAGCGCACGTCGTCCAGCACGACCTCGCCCCCCTTGACCTTCAGCTCCGCCGCGCCGGGACGGTCGATGACTTCGGCCGGCTGGCCGAGCAGGCCGAACATCGCGCCCATATCGACGAGCGCCTGGCGGATCTCGCGATACACCGTGCCGAGGAAGTTCAGCGGCATGGTGATCTGCATCATATAGGCGTTGACCATGACGAAATCGCCAACGGTCAGCTTGCCCGCCTGCACGCCCTGCGCGGCCATCGCCATGACGGCTACAAGGCCCGCGGTGATGATCAGGCTTTGCCCGACGTTCAGCGCGGCCAGCGACTGTCCGGTCTTCACCGCCGCCGCCTCATACCCCGCCATGGCGCGGTCGTAGCGCGCGGCCTCGCGCAGGTCGGCGTTGAAATATTTGACGGTTTCGTAGTTCAGCAGACTGTCCACCGCCTTTTGGTTGGCGTCGGTGTCCTGATCGTTCATCTCGCGCCGCAGCTTCACCCGCCATTCGGTGACCTTGAAGGTGAAGGCGACATAGACGGCGATCGTGCCCAGAACCACAGCCATATACTGCCAGCCGAAAGCGACGGCGAAGATGGCCGAGACCATGGCGAGTTCCAGGATCAGCGGCCCGATGGAGAAGAGCAGAAAGCGCAGCAGGAAATCGACGCCCTTCACCCCGCGCTCGATGATCCGGGACAGCCCGCCGGTCTTGCGGGTGATATGGTAGCGCAGCGAAAGGCGGTGGATATGGCTGAAAGTCTCCAGCGCGATCTGGCGCAAAGCCCGCTGGCCGACCTTGACGAAAACCGCGTCGCGCAACTCGCCAAAAGCCACGCCGCCGAGCCTGGCGAGGCCATAGGCCAGCGTCAGCCCCCCCGCGCCGATCAGCAGCGTCAGCCCGGTGTCGGGCACATCGCCCGCCAGCGCATCGACAGCGCCCTTGAAGAACCAGGGCGTCGCGACCGTCACCACCTTGGCGAAAAGCAGCAGGACCAGCGCCAGTATCACGCGGCGGCGCACCCAGACAGGCTCCGCCGGCCAGAGATAAGGCATCAGCCGGCGCAGGGTCTGCCCCTCGCCTTCGGACGCGCTCTGCACAGGCGGCGCGCCGCCCTGGTCGGCGGGGCGGGCATTGGTGGCTTGCGTGGAACGGGCGGAATGGGCGGTCATCGGCATCTCCTCAAGGGGCGATACCTAGGCAGACCGGGCCGGGAATGCCAGAGAGGGCGGGGAATGTTTTTCCACACGGATCGGCGGAAAGGGAAGAAACCTCGCGCCCCGGAGAATGCCGATGCGCCAAGGGCCTGCGCCGGACCGGGCCGCCGAAAGGGCCGGACTCCCACCCGCCGGACCGTTCAGGGCAGCGAGAAGACCTGTCCCGGATAGATCAGATCCGGGTCGCGGATGCGGTCGCGGTTGGCATCGTAGACCTGGACATAAAGCGTGCCATCGCCGAACTGCTCGCGCGCGATACCCCAAAGGGTGAAGCCGGGCTGCACCGTGACCGAGACCGGGGCCGCAGCGCCGCCGGGAGCGGCATCCCCCGTCACCGGGATCGGCGCGGTGCCGGCCTGCCCCGCCCCTGTCGTGGCGGTCAGCGGCGCGGGCGCGCCGGCCGGGGCATCGGCGGCCGGGGCATCGGCGGCCGCGGCTTCGCCCGTCCCCGGCGCGGAGGCAGAAACAGCGGGCGGTTTCGCCCCCGGCGCGACCGGGATCCCCGCCGCCCGGGGTTTCAGCGCCGCTGCGAGGGCCTCGGGCGTTTCACGGCGGAAGGGTGTCTCGAACCGCGAGGCGACCTTGCCATCCGCCGCGATCTGATCGGCGCGCAGGGTGTATAGCCCCGGCGCGATCCCCGGCAAGGCGACCCGCCAGGCGCCGCCCTGTCCCGCCGCCGTCGCCGCGATTTCGGCATTGTCGAGGTAGATCCGCACCGCGGCCCCCGCCGCGCCCTTGCCGCCCAGCACGACCTCGCCCGCAGGAGTGTAGGCGATGGTGTCGATCGTCACTTGGCCCGCCGGCAACGGCACGGCATCGGCACCGGGGGCGGCAGGTTGCAGAACCTCGACCCCGGCATCCGTCACCAGCAGCGCGGCGGGGGCGGCGGGTTCCGGCGCGGGCTGGCCCTCGGCGGTCGCGGCGGCGGGGGGGCCGAAGGGCGCGATGGCGACACTCGCCTCGCCGGGAAGATCGGACCCGTCCGACAGGCGCGCGACCAGCGTCAGGATGCGCGGGCTGTCCGAGGGCGGCAGGTTGAAGATCGCGGCGAACTGCCCTTTGGCATCGGCGGCGACATTCGCCACCTCCGCCCCGTCGAGCCGCAGCGAAACCGCCGCCCCCGCCGCTGCCCGGCCCGCGACCAGCGCCGAGCCCTGGCCGTCGACCCGCACCACGTCGAAGGCCGGGGCCACAACCGCCGCGATCCCGGGCACGGCGGCGATGGTCTCGAATGCGGTCTCGGCGGGCGCCGCTTCGGGGGCGGCCGCGGGTTCGGGGGCCGGGGTCGCGGCAACGGTCTGAGCCGCCGTCCCGGCTGATGTGGCTTCGGCGGGTGCCGGGGCCGGCGCAGCGGCGCCAGGCTGCGCAGGCGCCTCGGTCACGACGGCGGGGGGGCGCGCCTCCGGCCCGGGACCGGCGATCAGCCAGACGGCAAGGCCCACTGCCGCCGCCCCGACCGCACCCCCCGCCCCGACGAGACGTTTCGCGCCATTGCCCATCTGCGACCAAGCCGCCATCGCCCCGTCCCCGTCCGTTCATCCCGAAGTTCGCGTCCCCGCGACCCCGGCTGTGCTTTCCTTCACACAGGAACCCCGATATTCACGGGCGAAGCAACAGGTTTCGCAGGGATTTCCGCCATGACCGCCCAACATTCCGTCTGCGTGTTCTGCGGGTCGCGCCCCGGCACGCGCGCACCCTATGCCGAAACGGCCGCCGAACTGGGCCGGGTGCTGGCCGCGGAGAACTGGCGGCTGGTCTATGGCGCGGGCGACGTGGGCCTGATGGGCGAGGTCGCCCGCGCCGCCCAGGCCGAGGGTGCACAAAGCCTCGGCGTGATCCCGACGCATCTGGTCGAGCGCGAGGTCGCCAAACGCGACCTGTCGCAATTCGTCATCACCTCGAACATGCACGAGCGCAAGACGGTGATGTTCATGAACTCCGACGCGATCGTGGTGCTGCCGGGCGGCGCGGGGACGCTGGACGAGTTCTTCGAGGTGCTGACCTGGCGGCAGATCGGACTGCATGACAAACCGATCTTCGTGCTGAACGTCGAAGGATATTGGGATCCGCTGGCGGCCCTGATCGACCATGTGGTCGACGAGGGTTTCGCCGGGCCGGACATCCGCGCGGCGGTGCAGGTGGTGGCGGATGTGCCGAGCCTGCACGCGGCGCTGAGGGCCGCGTTTTCCTGAAAGCGCGCCTCGGGGGCGGGCGGCGCGGACCGGGGGTTTCACCCCGGCCCCCCGTGGGATATTTGTGCAAAGAGGATGGGGGAAGGAACAGGTGCCGCGCGCTGCGGTCACCGGCGGGGGTGAGGGGTCAGCCGAGTTCGATCACGGTGATTTCGGCGGGCATCCCGACCCGGACCGGCAGGCCGGAGTTGCCGACGCCGGCAGAGACGACGAGATCGCGCCCGTCTTCCGCCACATGGCCATAGGCGTAGCGGGTGCCGTAGGCCGAGGGGACATGCGGCGTCCAGCCGAAAAGGCGGATCTGGCCGCCATGTGTGTGGCCCGAGACGACCAGCGACACCGGCGGTTTCTGCGCGAAGATGTCGGGTTCATGCGCCATCAGGATCACCGGCGCATCATCGCTCACCTGGGAAAGCGTGCCGGGCAGATCATCGGTGCCCTGTTTCACCCCGCCGCGTTTCGGCCCAAAGGCCCATTGCGAACCCAGACCCGCGAGCCAGAATGGCCGGTCGCCCTGCGACAGCCGCACGGCCTGGTTTTCCAGCACCGGGATACCGTATTCGGCAAAGACCTTTTCCGTCTCGGTCGGGCCGGTACGGCGCAGTTGCGCGCGTTTGTCATCCCACCAGTCGTGATTGCCCAACACCGACCAAACCCCCATCGGGGCCCGCAGACCAGCAAAGATCGGGGTCATTTCCTCGATGGAGACGGCGGCGCTCTGCATGATATGCGAGGCGCGGTAATCGCCCAGAAGCAGGATCATATCGCCGCCAAGCCCGTTGGCCTGGTCGACGATGCGCCGGATCCGGGCCGGCGGCATCAGCGGCCGCGCGCCATGCACATCGGCCACAACCACAAGCCGCAGTTTCAGCCCCGGCGTCCAGCGGGCGGGCGTGAAGGCCCAGGTCTTCACCCTGAGCGGCCGGTCCTCGGGCGCGAGCGACAAGCCCCGGCTCAGTCGCGCCCGCAAAGGCAGGCGCGACCAGTTTTTCGGAGAGAGGCCCAATTCAGAGCGAAGCGGCGACCGCTTCCCAGTTGACCAGCTTGTCGAGGAAGTTGGTCAGATAGGCCGGGCGTTTGTTGCGGAAGTCGATGTAGTAGCTGTGCTCCCACACATCGACGCCGAGCAGCGCCTTCTGGCCAAAGACCAGCGGGTTGACGCCGTTTTCGGTCTTGGTGACTTTCAGCGCGCCGTCCTTGTCCTTGACCAGCCAGGCCCAACCCGAACCGAATTGCGCAGCGCCGGCGGCGGCGAAATCTTCCTTGAACTTCGCGACCGAGCCGAAGGATTCGGTCAGCGCTTTTTCCAGTTCACCCGGGATGGCGACGGTTTTCGGCGACAGCCAGGTCCAGAACTGGGTGTGGTTCCAGTGCTGCGAGGCGTTGTTGAAGATGCCGTTCTGGGCGACCGCACCGGCGGAATATGTGCCGGTGACGATCTCTTCCAGCGACTTCGATTCCCATTCGGTGCCGGCGATCAGCTTGTTGCCGTTGTCGACATAGGCCTTGTGGTG
>JAATGA010000470.1 GCA_015654855.1 Rhodobacterales bacterium | reverse complement strand
GCGAACCCCGGCGCCTGAGCGCTTCGCTAAAGGCCGGGCAAGTTCCTGACCTTGCAGATCGGTGCTGCCGGTCTGCTCATCCGTCCACCTGTCATGCAGGGTGCGCAAGATGAACCTCCTCACCGGATTTATGAAAAAAGCGCCATCGTTCATCCTCCTGACATGAGGATCAGTTCCGCGATCAACCTTCGTTCAAATGCCGCCGGTTCAGGGCGAACCATCCGTCAAGCGAGCGCAGCCAAAGGGCATAGGGTCTTGCGACGCAGCAAACAGTCCCCGTAGCTGGTCTCACACCTCCAACAACAGGATCCCAAGAACGGGATTGCTCCAAAAGGATGGATACCATTGCCAGCTTAGTTAACCCTTGCCGTGTGCCGGCAGCCGACTGCTGCCTTCTGCCAGGACGAGCGGAACTGCATCCACATCATTCGTGCAGTGACGACAGAAACTGCTGAAGCTCCGGCGTCTTCGGAGCGCCGAACAATTCAGCGGGCGGCCCCATCTCATGCACGCGACCATGGTGCATGAACACCACCCGCTTGCTGACTCGCCGCGCGAAGGCCATCTCATGCGTGACCATCAGAAGCGTCATGCCGTCCCGTGCCAGGCCTTCGACGACGCGGAGGACCTCGCCCACAAGCTCGGGGTCGAGCGCCGAGGTGATTTCGTCGCAAAGCAAGACGGCCGGCTGCATGGCCAGTGCCCGCGCGATGGCGACGCGTTGCTGCTGGCCGCCGGAAAGCTGATCGGGCATCGCATCGAACTTTTCGGCCAGGCCCACCCGGTCGAGAAGCGCACGAGCCACGCTCTGCGCCTCGCCCTTGGCAGCCTTTTTCACCAGCGTGGGCGCGAGCATGATGTTGCGCCCCACGGAAAGATGGGGGAAGAGGTTAAAGCTTTGGAAGATCATCCCGACCTGCTGACGCAATTCCCGCATCGCGGTGGGACTGTCGTGCAGAAGGGGCCGGCCGTTCACGATCAGGCTTCCGTCCTGAAACTCTTCCAGCCCGTTGATGCAGCGCAGCAGCGTGGATTTCCCCGATCCCGATTTTCCGATGATCGAGACGACCTCGCCGGGTTCGATCTTCAGGTCGATGCCCTTCAGCACCTCGTTCATGCCGAAGGATTTGCGCAGCGCGGTGATCTCGACGATCGCGGGCGCGTGGAGCGGTTCAGCGTTGGGAAGCATAGGTCTTCCTTTCCATATGCCGGGCGAGCAGGCTGATTGGATAGCAGATCACGAAATACATCAGCCCCACGCAGGCAAAGACGGTGAAGGGCGCATAGGTGACATTGGCGATCATGTTGCCGGCGCGGGTCAGTTCGACAAAGCCGACGACTGAAGCCAGTGCCGTGCCCTTGATGACCTGAACCAGAAACCCGACTGTCGGCGCGATCGCGATCTTAAGTGCCTGCGGCAGAATGATATAGCGCAATTGCTCGCCAAAACTGAGGGCAAGGGAACCCGACGCCTCCCACTGGCCTTTCGGGATCGCGGCGACGCAGCCGCGCCAGATCTCGGCAAGGAAGGCCGAGGTGTAAAGCGTCAGCGCCAGCGAGACCGAAACCCAGACCGAGACCTGGATGCCGAACAGTCTGAGGCCGAAATAGCTGAGAAACAGCTGCATCAGCAGCGGCGTGCCCTGAAAAAGCTGGACATAGGCCGCAAAGGGCAACTCGACCAGTTTCGGTTTCCAAAGCCGCGCCACCAGCAGGATCGCGCCAATGATGCCGCCTCCGATGAAGGCGATAGCCGACAGGACCAGCGTCCACTGGCTTGCGATCAAAAGGTTTCGGATGATGTCCCAAAGGGTGAACTGAACCATGGCGTCATCCGAACACAAAGCGGGGGCCCAGCCAGTTCAGGAACCGGCGCAGCCCGATGGCAAGACAGAGATAGACGATGGTGGCGATGATATAGGCCTCGAAGGTACGAAAGCTTGCGGCCGAGATCACATTGGCAGCGTAGCTCAGTTCTTCGGTGGCGATCTGGCCGCAGACGGCCGAGCCCAACATCACGATGATGATCTGGCTGACCAACGCTGGCCAGACCCGTTTCAGCGCGGGCGGCATGACGACGCGGGTAAAGACCTGAAAGCTGGTCAATGCCAGGGATTGGGCGGCCTCGATCTGTCCTTTTGGCGTGGCCATAAGACCGGCGCGCACGATTTCGGTGCCATAGGCGCCGAGGTTCAGGGTCATCGCCAGCACGGATGCGACCGGTGGGGAAAGACGTATGCCCAGCGAGGGAAGGCCGAAGAATATGAAGTAGAGCTGCACGATAAACGGCGTGTTCCGCATCAGTTCCACATAGGCGCCGACCGGGATCGTCACCCAGCGTTGGCCGCTCGACCGCCCCCATGCGCAGGCAATGGCGACAATCAGGCCGATCAGGGTTGCAACGAAGGTCAACCCCAGCGTCCAGCCCACGCCGGCAAGCAGCATGGGCCAGTCGCGCAGGACCGCCATGAAATCAAGTTCAACCGTCATGCGGCGATACGTGCGCCGGTCATTCGGTCAGGGGCAGATCACCCTGGATGGGCTGGCCGAGCCATTTCTCGGACATCGCATTCAGGGTGCCGTCTTCCCTGGCGGCAAGGATGATCTCGTTGACCTTGGCGCGCAGCGCATCCTGCCCCTTGGCGATGCCGATGTAGTTCGGGCTTTCCTTGATCAGAAGCTTGAACTCGGCGTCCAGCTGCGGATTGTTCTGCACCATCAGCGAGGCGTTCGAGACCGATGTCGCGATCACGTCGGTCTGGCCGGCCACGAAGGCTGCGGTCGAGGCCGCCTGGTCCTCATAGCGCTTGAAGTCCATCGAGGAGGGGCCGACCTTGGCCAGTTCCTGCTCCTCCATGGCGCCTTTGGCGACGGCGATGGACTTGCCGTCCAGATCGTCAAAGCTGGTGACCGCCAGCGATTTCGGCCCGTAGACCGCCTGGAAGAATGGCGAGTAGGCATGGGTGAAGTCGATCACCTTCATGCGCTCCTCGTTTTTGCCCAGCGTCGAAATCACCAGGTCTACCTGCCCGGTCTGCACGTAAGGGACCCGGTTGGCACTGGTGACAGGCACCATCTCGAGCGTGGCCCCGAACTTTTCGGCGATCAGTTTCGCCATATCGATATCCAGGCCTTGCGGTTGCAGATCGGTTCCGACGAAGCCGTAAGGCGGATAATCGGTCGGTACGGCGATACGGATCAGCTTGTCCGCCTCGATCTTCGCAAGCGCATCCTGCGCCCGCGCGGCGCCCCCTGCGGCAAGGGCAACTACGGCTGCGGTTGCAGCGACCACCAAGCGACGTGAAATCATTTTTACTCTCCCTGAGTTGTGCACCGATGTTTTCCCGGAAGTCGGCATTGTGTCCGGGAAGAGGTCAAGCTGTTCGGCAGTGTCATGCTGATGGAGCGGCGTGCGAAGGGTCGAAAGCCGGTCAGACCTCCATCCTGTTCAATATTTGGGCAGCGCGCGGGCGGTCTGTTGGCCCTTGCCGCCAGTGGCGGGCCTTACGTCAGGCCGGTTCCCCCTTTCCCGATCGGGGACGGTCAATCCCGGCCGCCGCCATCGCCAGATATGCAGAGGCGCGAACGCCGTCGATGATCGGAAATGCCGTCTTGGCGGTGATCGCCTCTCGCAGGCCGGCCATGCCGGCACAGCCAAGTACGGCTGTTGCTCCGCCGTCTTCCCGGGCTGCGGCCGCGATTTCTTGCGCGATCCGATGGACCACGGCTTCGCCTCCGGCCTCGACCGTCAGCACCGGAAGACCGGTCGGCCGGATCGCCGCGCAATTGCTGTCGAAGCCCTGGCGGCGGATGTTGTCACGGATCACCGGCACGGATACGGCCAGCGTCGTGATGACCGAAAACCGCCGCCCGAGCAGACCCGCCATCGCATAGGCCGACTGACCGATGCCCAATACCGGGCAATGTGCCGCCGCGCGCAAGTCGTTCAGCCCGGTATCGTCGAAACAGGCGATCACGATCACATCGACCCCTGCCTCGCGGGCGGCGGCGAGCCGGGCCAGCAGCCCCGGAATTGCCGCCGCACCATCCTCGGGTCCCTGGATGGCGGGCGGGCCGTCGTCATTCGTCCAGCCCATAACCGTGGCCGCGGCAGGCAGCGCCGTGCGGGCGGCCGCAACGATACTTTCGGTAATCGACGCCGTAGAATTGGGATTCAGATAGAGGATGTGCATCGTCAGCCCCGCTCAGACGCCGCGTCCGGCATCGGAGCCCTGCCGCAGTCGGCGCTGCCGCAGGATCCAGACGGTGGCAAGAAAGACCCCGATCACCGCGAAGGAAAAGACGGTCGTCAGCGTGCCAAGCGCGAAGATCACCGGCTTCGTCACATTGGTCGTCATCCCGAAGATTTCCAGCGGCAGGGTGTTGTAACTGCCGGCCGTCATCTGCGTGCGGGCGAATTCGTCGTAGCTGAGCGAGAAGCCAAAGAGCGCCACGCCGATCACAGAGGGCGCGATGATCGGCAGCACCACATGGCGGATGGTCTGCCAGTCGCTGGCTCCCTGATCGCGGGCGGCTTCCTCATAGCGTTTGTCGAAGCGGTTGAAGACCGCGAACATCACCAGAAGGCCGAAGGGCAGCGTCCATGTGAGCTGCGAGCCGAAACCCGAGGTTGCCCAGTGGATCTTCAGCCCTGTCTGGTCGAACAGCCGCCCGACCCCCAGCGTGATCAGGATCGAAGGGATCACCAGCGAGGCCATGGTCAGGTAAAACAGCACGCCCGAGCCCCTGAACCGCGTGCGGAAGGCAAGGCCTGCCATGATCGAGACGACGACGGTCACGACCATCACCATCAGCCCCAGGATGAAGGACCGGCGCCACGATCCCCAGATGTCGCCCACCGCCTGCTGCTCGAACAGGTTGTGGAACCAGTAGGTGGATACGCCGCGCATCGGGAAGGTCAGTCCGCCCTCGGGCCCCTGGAAGGACAGGATGCCGATGGTGATCGTCGGGCCGTAGAGGAAGACCACGAACAGGACGAAGAAGGCGGTCAGCCACCAGAAGCTTGCGGGACGGGGTTCCATGGTCACAGCTCCTTGCGGATATTGACGAAGCGCATCAGCAGGCCGATCAGGATCAGCACCGTGCACAGAAGGACGATGGAGGTCGCCGCCGCCGAGGGGTATTGCAGCAGCCCGACATCGTTCGAGATCAGCCGGCCCACGTTGCTGCGCTGCGAGCCCGACATGAAGCGGACGGTGACAAAATCGCCCATCACCAGCGCAAGAACGAAGATGGTGCCGATCATGATGCCGGGCTTGGACAGCGGGATGATCACGTTCGTCAGGATCTGCCAGCCGCCGGCCCCCTGGTCGCGCGCCGCCTCGATCAGCGAGCGGTCTATCCGCATCATAGTGTTGAAGATCGGCGTGATCATGAACAGCGTATTCAGATGCACGAAGGCGAGGATCACCGAGAAATCGGAATAGAGCAGCCACTCCAGCGGCTGGTCGATCACCCCCATCGACAGAAGTGCCTGGTTCGCCAGCCCGTTACGGCCGAGAAACGGGATCCACGAGATCATGCGGATGATGTTCGATGTCAGGAAAGGGACGGTGCACAGCAGGAACAGTGCCATCTGCACGGTCGAGGACCGGATATGAAAGGCGAGGTAATAAGCAACGGTGAAGCCGATCAGCAGGGTCAGCACCCAGGTGATCAACGCATAGCGGAAGGTGGAAAGAAACACCTGCCATGTAACCGTGGAGCCAAAGAGATAGGCATAATTCTCGAAGCTGAAATCCGGGACCATGGCGAATTCGGTCGCCCGCCAGAAGGACAGCACCAGAATCCAGATGATCGGCAGCACAAGGAAGGCCAGAAGGACCAGCACCAGCGGCGATGCCAGCGCCCAGGCCCTGGCCGTTTCAGACTTGAGGAATGACATGGGGGCTCCGGTCGAAGTTGCGGTCGATCAGGAAAGGACAGAGCGGCACCGGGGAATCCGTCCCCGGCGCCGGCCCTGTCGCGAGCCCGATCAGGCGGCGATGAACTCGTTCCACTTGCGGACCATGTATTGGTTCTCGTCCATGACCGAGTTCCAGCAGGCCACGCGGCCCATCCGCTCGTAGAAATTGCCGCCGTCGCGGGTATCGCCCGCGCCCGCCAGCTTGTCGCCGAAGGGCGAGGTGATGTCGCCAGCCGCAGGTTTGCCCTCGAACCAGTACCCCCATTCGTCGGCAGTCATGAATTCCTTCGAGGTATCCGGCACGGCCGAGTAGTAGCCCTGACGCATCAGGAAGCCGCCGACCCATCCCGAGAGATACCAGTTGATGTACTCATAGGCTGCGTCGAGTTCGATTCCCGTCAGTGATTTCGACAGGCCGAGACCGCCGCCCCAGCTGCGATAGCCTTCTTTCAGGGCCTGGAAGACGCAGGGAATGCCACGCGACTTCACCGCGGTGACGGCGGGCGACCACATCGATTGGATCACCACCTCGCCCGATGCCATCAGGTTTACGGATTCGTCGAAGGATTTCCAGAAAGCACGGAACTGGCCAGCCTTTTTGGCCTCAGTGAAGATGCCGATCGTCTTGTCGATCTCCTCCTTGGTCATATTGCCTTTGTCGGCATATTTGATCTCGCCCATGGCCTCGCAGACCATGGCCATGTCCATGATACCGATCGAGGAGATGTCCAGGATCGAGGCTTTTCCCTTGAACTCCGGGTTCAGCAACTCGGTCCAGGACTCGATGGGGCGGCCGATCAGGTCGGGTCGGATGCCCAGCGTGTCGGCGTTGTAGATCGTGGGGATCAGGGTCATCCAGCCGGATTCCTCTGCCACGAAATCCTTGCCGCCGGGACCGGAGGTGAAGCCCACCGTATGCGGCGCGGTGCCCTGGGCGATCACACTTTCGGGCGTCAGCTTGCCCGAACGAAAGATGCCGACGATCTTGTCGTAATTCTTGATCTTCGAGGTATCCATCGCCTGAAGGTTGCCGGTCGGCCAGACCTTCTTGCAGATCCAGTATTCGATGTCGGCGATGTCGAAACTGTCGGGCTGGGTGGCCGCGCGCTGCGTCACGCTGTCGGAATCGAGCGCGGTCATCTCAAGCGTGAAACCGAGGTCTTCCTTCACCTTCTGGCCGACCTCGTTCAGGTTCGAGACACCGGTGCCGAACTGGCGCAGCGTGATGTCCTTGATCTCCTGCGCCCAGATCATCGGCGCAGGAAAGGCGGAGGCGGCCGCGGCGGCAACGCCGGTCTTCAGCAGCGAGCGGCGGCTGTATCGCATTTTCGACATGACATTCTCCCGTTGTCTTCTGTTGACGTTTCTTCGGTTCGAGCCGGCCCAGGTGCCGACCGTTCGTCGTTCAGCTTTCCAGACGGTGCTGGCTGGCCGGATTCCAGCTGAGGCCCAGCGTCTCGCCCGGAGTGATCGGGTGGGCGAAGAAATCGGCCTCGGGCACCAGGGCAACCACTTCCTCGTCACGCACCGTGCGGGCGGTCACCGCCACGCGGTCGCCCTGGTATTCGACGCCGGTGGCGGTGGCCGAAAGTCCATCTGTCGCGCCGATCCGCACCTCGTCCGAGCGGATGGCGTAGCGGCCGTCCCCCACGGTCAACACATTGTGGCCGCCCATGAAGCGCGCCACGAATTCAGTGCGCGGCGCGCCCCATACCTGGCGCGGCGGACCGGCCTGTTCGATCACCGCATTGTTCATCACCACCACCTCGTCGGCGAGCGCCAGCGCCTCGTCCTGGCCGTGAGTGACGTGGATGAAGGTGATCGCCAGCTCGCGTTGCAGGCGCTTCAGTTCCGCCCGCATCCGGATGCGCAGGAACGGGTCCAGCGCAGACAGCGGTTCGTCCAGCAACAGGACGCGCGGTTCGGTGATCAGCGCGCGGGCAAGCGCCACGCGCTGCTGCTGGCCGCCGGAAAGCTGGGCAGGCAGGCGGTCGGCCAGATGCGCCATCGCCACCAGTTCCAGCAGGCTCATCGCCTTGGCGTGCCGGGTGGCCTTGTCGACCCCTTTCATCTTCAGGCTGAAGGACACGTTGTCCCTCACGCTCAGATGCGGGAACAGCGCATAACTCTGGAACATCATCGCCGTGCCCCGCCGGGCCGGAGCGAGGGACGAGATGTCTTGCCCCTCCAGCAGGATCGACCCGGACGATACGCTTTCATGCCCGGCGATCATCCGCAGCGTCGTCGATTTCCCGCACCCCGAAGGCCCCAGCAGGCAGACATAGCTGGCCGGCGGGAAGATGTGGTTGATGTCTTTCACCGCCGTCGTGGTGCCGTAACGCTTGGTCAGATGGACCAGTTCAAGATCGTTGGGGCTGCGCATGGGTGCTCCTGTCCCGGATAGGGCAAGTCTGCGCGACCGAGCCGCGCCGAGATACCGAATCCGGTGCCCGGACCGATGTGAATCCGATCTTGCGACAAGAATCCGCTGGACTCGACCTCTTGTGCACATAAATCAGAACAAAATTGTATACGATGATGAATGCGACTTCGTGCTCTTGCCTGTTTCCGGTCCTCGGCGCAACTTCACCATGAAAGGATCTTCGATGGACAGCACCGTTGCCGATACCAGTGCCGAGGGAATTGCCGCTGACCTGGCACTGGCGATCCACGAACACCGCCTGCCGCCCGCGACCAAGCTGTCCGAGGATGAGGTCGGCGAGGTCTACGGCGTATCAAGAACGGTGGTGCGTGCCGCGCTGCAACGCCTGTCGCATGAGCGACTTGTCGATCTGAAGCGAAACCGCGGCGCCTATGTCGCCCAGCCCGGCGTACGCGAGGCGCGCGAGGTTTTCGAGGCGCGCGCGCTTCTGGAGCCGCGGACCGCGCGTTCTGCTGCGGAACGGATCACGCCGGCCGACCTGGCGCTGCTGCAACGGCACATCGACGAAGAGCACAACGCGCTGGCCAAGGGAGAGCCTGGCCGCGCGCTTTATCTGTCGGGACGCTTCCATGTCGAGATCGCCCGCATCGCCGATCAGGACACGATCGCAGACTTCATCGGCCAGCTCGTCGCGCGGTCGTCGCTGGTGATCGCGGTCTACTGGCAAAGGCGCGGCGCCTTGTGCGAAAGCCATGCCCATCATGCGCTTTTGCAGGCGATGGCGGCACATGACGGGGCGCTGGCCGAGGAGTTGATGAAAGCGCATCTTCTGGACCTGCTGACCTCGCTTGACCTGCGCAACCGCGTCTCTCCACCGGGATCGCTGCGCGAGGCACTCGGCACATGACGACGTCCGCACGACGACATCGGTGAGTAGCCTCAAGTTTCTTAGACGCCTTGGCGTCTCATCATCCGCCGCCGGTTTTTCGGCAATCATCAGGATCGGTTGCGGGCCGGTCGCGGCATCGGCATCGGCATCGAGGAGCAGTTCAAAGCGGAACCTGCCCTCGGCATCGACGACCAGCCGCCCGCCGGCGTTCAGCACGGTCGGGCCGCACATCAATGTGATCCTCTGCCCCGGAATGAGCTTTTCGCCGGTAATCACCGCCTCGCCCCCTTGTAGAGCCGGCGGCCCTGCTCTGCCGAACCAGCGCAGATCATGCCGATAAATTCAGTGGCGACGGAGGTGAAGACGGTCCCGGCTCCGGCCGGAACGGACAGCCAGACAAGCACAAGGGCAGAGATGCCGAAAGCAAAGCCGCGAAATCTGCGGTCAGACAAAGTCATGAAGATCCTTCTCGGGAAGGATCAGTTCCCGACCGCGCGCAGTTGCGTGCGGCCCAGGGTCTTGTGGTTGAAATCTATGACCCATTCGTCCCGCTCTGTGTCGCGCCGCACGCGGGCGCGCAGGCTTGTGCCGTCGTCGCAGACCAGCCGGACGGATTGGGTGGTGGACCCGGCCGAACTGCTGCGAGAGGTCGTGCTCTTCGATTTGGACCCGCCGCCCGACCGGGACGAGGTGCCCGCATCGGTCTTGCCCGAGCAGTTGGCACCGGGAAGCTGAACGTCAAAGCGGACGAATGCGCCCATGTCGATGGCCTTCGCCTCGCCCACCGTCTGGCCGAGGGCGGGTGTGAAGGCGCAAAGCAATGCGGCGACGGATGCTGTCAGTCTGGTCATTTCTGATCTCCAGGATGGGGCGCGGTTGGCATCCGGTCGGGCGGCACCTGCGGCCCGGACCTGGCGATGAAACGCCGCCCGGGTTGCCCCCCGGGCGGCATTCTTTCGGCCCGGCGATACCGCCGGATCAGAAGGTTTTGCTCAGCGTCATGTAAAAGGCGCGACCCGGCTCGTTATAGGTCTCGGCGCCATTGCCCGTCCGGTAAAGCTGCCGGTCGAAGATGTTGCTGATCCCGGCCGAAACCCGGGCGGTTTCGGTCACGTCCCATTTCACGCCCAGGTTGGCGATCGTGTAGGACGGCCGGGCATCGGTCGTGGTCGCCGCGTCGCCGGTATTCGCGCTGATCGTGCGCGGCTCGATCTTGCCATAGGCGGTGGCCGAGGCGGTAACCGTCAGATTGTCGCGCACATACCAGTCGAGCGCGACGTTGACCGTGTATTTCGGCACAAGGCTCAGCGGCTGGCCATAGTTCGCCCCGGGCGAGCGGTCTTCCGAGGTGATCATATAGGTCGCATTGGCGTTCAGCGCGAACTTCTCGCCAAGCGGGGTGGAGAAGTTGCCCTCCAGTCCCTCGATCACCGCGCGCGGCGTGTTATCCCAGATAAAGACGCGCCGGCCACCCTCATACCCCACCAGCGTATCGCCCGCCG
>JAATGA010000093.1 GCA_015654855.1 Rhodobacterales bacterium | reverse complement strand
GTCTCCGCGACGATCTCTACGGGCAGAAAACGCGCCTCCTCTGCTGGGGGCGCAACCGAGGTGGGGTCCGGCGCATAACGGGGATCGCGCAGCCACTTGAAGATCAGGTTCGCGTTCACCGCGTAGCGCCGCGCCACCTGACGGTAGCACTTCCCGGCTGACATGGGGGGGACGTGAGCGAAAGTGGCGCCAACGCCCAGCTGTGGCCTGCTGGACATAAAGCCTTGCGTGGCATGTCGGCGCCGGAGGTAGGCACAGCAAAGTTTCGTCCTCAGGCTTGACCTTCGTCTCAAATTGTAACATATGTAGTTACATGAAGCGTGACAGCCGTCTCTCCTCCGTCCTCCATGCTTTGCTGCATATGGCAGAGCATGAGGGGCCGATGACCTCTGAGGCCCTGGGGAAATGCCTCGGGGCCAATCCCGTCGTCGTGCGCCGCACGATGGGGCTCTTGCGCGAGGCGGGGCTGGTCTCTGCCGAGCGGGGGCATTCGGGAGGCTGGCGCATCAGCGCCGACCTGAAGACCGTCAACCTGCGTCAGCTGCATGCGGCACTGGGCGAGCCCGCGATCTTCGCGATCGGCAACCGCAACGAAACGCCGGAATGCCTTGTCGAGCAGGCGGTCAACGCCGCGCTCGACAAGGCATTCCTTGAGGCGGAGGCGCTGCTGCTCGACCGCTTCGCAGATGTAACCCTCGCCGATCTGGCCGCCGATTTCGCGCGGCGGCATGCGGAAAGGCGCGCAACCAGGGAATAGACCAGATGCAGGACGTAATCGTGATCGGGGGCAGCTACGCCGGAATGGCAGCCGCCCTGCAGCTTCTGCGTGCCCGGCGCAAAGTGCTGATCATCGACGCCGGAGAGCGGCGCAACCGGTTTGCCAGCCACTCGCATAGTTTTCTGGGTCAGGACGGAGTCGCCCCAGCGGTCATCCATGCGAATGCCCGCGATCAGCTGAAGGCCTATCCGACGCTGCAATGGATCGAGGATCGGGTGATCGGCGCCTCGGGCCGGAAGGACGATTTCATGGTGGAGACGGCTGGGGGGAGCCGGCATCGCGGGCGTCGCCTGCTGTTCGCAACCGGGGTGCGCGATGAACTGCCCAGTGTCCCGGGGCTGGCGGATCGCTGGGGGCGGTCGGTGTTTCATTGTCCCTATTGCCACGGCTACGAGCTCGACCAGGGCCGCATCGGTGTCATCGGCGCGGGACCGATGTCGGTCCACCAGGCGCAACTGCTGCCGGAATGGGGCGAGACGACTCTGTTCACCAACGCAGTCACACCCCTTGATGCCGCGGCGGAAGCGGATCTGGGCCGCCGTGGGGTCATAGTGGAGCGGCACGTTGGGCAAGCGCAGAGATGCTGGCGAAGGCCGATCCGTTCCCGACGGTGGAGGAGGAATTGGAGGTAATCGCTGATGCGCCAGAGGATTGGATCATTCGGAGGGCAGAGAAGGTCTCGCGCCAGGGAAAAGGCCCGGATGGCATATCAGTGGATATATGGTGGGCCGGAGACGCCAGAAGAGGCACTCGGCGATAACTTTGGCTCTGTGTATCGCGACGACCTAATCGAGCAGGCAGCCACAAAAATCACAGACGATTCCGGGATATACGACTGGAGTCCTATTCCGGGTGCCGACTGGGCTGAGGACGATCTCGATATCGCCCCGACTCCCAACGTGCCGGAACCTGAAGCACGGGCCGCCGTCCTCCTACGAATTGAAGCCTTAGAACAGCTAATCCGGCCGTTGGTCGAAGAACACGGGCCGCCTGATATGCTGCCGGGAATTGGCCATAACCAGCCTCCGCCCGAGTTTGCCATCGAGGAGGCGGTAAGTCGTGGGGAGTGGCGAGAGGTCCTGGCGGCCATCGAAGAGCTACGTGCCGAAGCCACCAAACCCGAGCCGGAGCTTGAGGTCGTCGAGCGTGGACAGAACGTTTTCGTTCGGGTGCTGCGGGCCGTCGGCGGGTGGGCACGTGATCGTATCAACGCCGGAATTGACGCTGGAGGCGCGGTCCTGATTGGATATGGCCTTGCCGATCCCCAAACTGTCATCGGTGCCCTGACCAGCGTCGCGCAATCTGTGGCAACGTGGATCAGCTCCATGCCTTGGCCCTTTTAGGAGGAATACATGGCCCATGCGACGCGGTAGCGCTTACGCATAACCCGGCCCTGTGCTGACTTTCGCCAGGAGGGCCATCGCTGCACCGCAGCTTCCCCTAATCGATCTTCCGTGGCAGCGTGCAGCATTTTCGGACTGGCCGACATCAGCTGTCCGCAGGGAGCGGACTGGATCAGGACACGAGCGACCGCCTTTTTTCTTCAGCCCGTCGCCGGACCCGTGCGGCCATTTCTGATACCATGGAGCGATATGAATGATATATTTGAAAAGAAATTGACGCAGAGGCCTATTGATGACGTTGAAGCCACCCAGTCCCAAAGATGGTGATGCAGGTCTGAGAGAATTCCGCGAAGCCATAAAGCTCGCCCAAAAAAAACCTAAAGAACAAGCTTTACCGTGAATTCCATAGAAAAGAGTTGTCTCGATGGCAGAAATACTATCGAACGCTGTCGGAAAAACGCCCGGAAGGCAGTAATAGCGCCATACACTACGCCAAGCTTTCCGAAATGTGTGGTGAGCTTCTCGAAGAGTATGGACCTGAGTCGCCACCTAAGAAGCGACCTTCAAAGACATACACCTCTGCCCCCCTGACATACCCCGCGTTTCCCGAAAGCATCACGCACAGAATCCATTTCTTGGAAGGATCGAGCATCAGGCGACAAAGAGCAATCAAGATTGCAGAATATGCCCCGTTCGTTTCAAGGCAGACGTCAGGCACGGGCCGAGGCTGTGTCAAAACTCGACTTTGTGACGGTGACGTAGAATGAAATTCCCCCGCGGGCCAGCATCAGGCCATTTTGGCGCCCCAAAGTAGAGACCGAGCGCGTTTCGAAGAACAGGATTCTCCGGTGCGGCGCCGGAACCGAGTTTTGACACAGCCTCGGCCGTGTTTTGCTGTCTGTTGGTCTTCCCTCGGATCAAGTTCAGCTTTTCGAAAGAATTGTTGAGACTATCGGTGAACTGATGGAGGGTGACCTGAAAAAGGCATGCTTCGACATTGCTTATGAGATGCGGCTTATGAGATGCGGCCAGAGGGAGTGGAGCCAGGAGCACCTTGGCATCCCAATCCGTTTCCTCCGGAACTCCCGTGGGCACGCATAGTTTCCGACAATGGCAACGCTCGCGGCTACACTTGGCAGGCGAGGGTCATGGGAGACGCCTATACCATACCCGCCGCATCGTGGGTTGGCGCGTCGGCACCTCGGCGCATGCGGGGTTCGTCCTCGATGCCCTCGAACAGGCAGTCCATGAACGCCGCCCGACCAAAGGCATGGGACTGGTTCATCACAGCGACCGCGGCAGCCAATAAACACATCCGTCATCTTGGTGATGATGCGTTTGTCCAAGGTGATCTTGCGCCCGATCTTCTTTTCCGCTACCGACTGCGCCCGTTCGAACGCGGATTTCACGGCCCGCTTGTCATCGAACCGACCCCACAAAGTGGTGTTTGTCTGACTACAGAACAGTCAACGCTGCTTAATGAGTTGCGCGATGGTGCGCACCGGGCGGCGGTGGTCGGGCTGGGAGTGCTTGCGGCTCGCGGGGCCTTGCGTTGGCTGACAACGAAGCGGCGCAGCACCATGTTGCGAGACGTCGAGGAAGCGTTCGTCACCATGACCGCGCCTGCTTGGACGGGCGTTGATGTCTGGAGCCAGTCCAAAGGAGAGAAGCTGGTTGGTATCCGGGGGTGGTATGGTTCCGGTAGAACAGATGTCGACGGGAACCATGGGGCTGTTATATTTTGCTCTGCGTCTGGTGGGTTAGCGTGGTTTCGCCCGGGATCATGGGCCGCCGCCGATGATCATGGAGACCTTTGACGATATGCGTGCCCGGGCCCGGGCGGCGCTGAAGCTCTGCGCGGAGATCGGGGCAAACGGGCAGGCGATCCTCTGCACGCATCACGCGCATCTGGCCGAGCTGGCTCGGGATGGTATTCCGGGCGTTGGCATTGTCGATATGCCGGAGTGAGGCCTCTGGAATTCAGCAAAGCGGAGTCGCCTTTTCAAGGCCAGCCCCGTTGGCTTTTTGGGGAGGTGTCAATGGGTATGGATCTCATCCGGATGCCGCACGTCGGCGAGGCCGACATGCGGTTTGCCCCGGCCGCATACTCTCGTTAGAATCTGGAGGCGGATTCACATCGATGGCTCTTCGCCGCCGGTTGCCGCAGGGGGGCCGACATGCTGTCGCTGACCGATGTCTGTAAAGGCTATGCCAGTTCCGAGGGCCGGGTCACCGTGCTGGACGGTGTCAGCCTGTCGCTGGCGGCGGGCGAGACGCTGGCGCTGACCGGCGAATCCGGCTCCGGCAAGAGCACGCTTCTGCATCTCTGCGCCGGGCTGGACGCGCCCGATTCCGGGCGGATCGAGGTTGCGGGCCACCCGATGGGCCGCAGCGATGCCGAACGGGCGGCGCTGCGGCGGGGCACGGTCGGGCTGGTGTTTCAGCAATTCAACCTGATCCCTTCGCTTGATGTGGCGGCGAACCTCGCTTTTCAGGCACGGCTGGCGGGGCGGCACGATCCGCGCTGGCAGGCGGATTTGGTCGCGACGCTGGATCTGGGGTCCTTGCTTGTGCGCTATCCCGAAGAGCTGTCCGGTGGCCAGCAGCAGCGCGTCGCCATAGGCCGCACCCTGGCGGCACGCCCCGCGCTGGTGCTGGCGGATGAACCGACGGGCAACCTCGACGAGGCTTCGGGTGACAGGGTGATGGCGCTGATGCTGCGGCTGGTGGCCGAGACCGGCGCGGCGCTGCTGATGGTGACGCATTCGCCGCGCCTTGCCGCGCGGCTCGACCGGCAGGTGCACCTGCGCGGCGGGCGGCTGACATGACGGGGCCGATGATCGCCCTGTCCGCGCTGCTGTCGCATTGGGCACGACACAGGGTGCAGGCGGCGCTGTTGTTGATCGGGCTGGCGCTGGCCACCGCGCTGCTGACCGGGGTGCAGGCGATCAACGCCGAGGCGCGCGCCAGCTATGACCGTGCCGCCTCGGCCCTGTCACAGGACAAGTTGCCGCGACTGGTCGCGGAGCGGATCACGGTGGCCGATTACGTGGCGCTGCGCCGGGCCGGGTGGCCGGTGTCCCCGGTGATCGAGGGTGAGGCGCTGATCGGTGGGCAGACCCTGCGTCTGATCGGGATCGAGCCGCTGACCCTGCCATCCGGTGTGGCCCCGGACATTGGCCTCGCGGGCGATCCAACCGGTTTCCTGACCGGCAAGGTGATCCTGTCAGCCGAGGCGTTGAACGATCCCCGGGTGCGTCCTGCCGAGTTGCCGCCCGGTGTTGCCCTGACCGATATCGGGGTCGCAGCCGGCATTCTGGGGCCGGAGATTTCCTATCTGCTGCTGACCGGGGACCGGCCTGCGCCGCCGGGCTATGCGCTGATCCACCCCGCGACGACCGATCTGTCGCAACTGACCGAAAGCTTTCATCTGAACCTCGCGGCCTTCGGCTATCTGGCCTTCGGGGTGGGCCTGTTCATCGTGCATTCCGCGATCGGTCTGGCGTTTGAACAGCGGCGGGGCATGTTCCGCACCCTGCGGGCGCTTGGCCTGTCGGCGCGCGCGCTGACGGGGTTGTTGCTGGCCGAGCTTCTGGTCTTCGCGCTGGTGGCGGGGGCGGCGGGTGTCGTCCTTGGCTGGCTGATCGCGGGGGCGCTGCTGCCGGATGTGGCGGCCACGCTGCGCGGGCTTTACGGGGCCGAGGTCGGTTCGGGTCTGACACTGCGGCCGGTGTGGTGGCTGTCGGGGCTGGGGATCGCCGTTCTGGGGATGCTGGCGTCGGCGGGGCAAAGCCTGTGGCGGCTGGGGCGGTTGCCGGTGCTGGCCCCGGCGCAGCCCCGCGCCTGGGGGCGGGAATCGGCCCGCGCGATGCGGGGACAGGCCTTGGCGGGGGTCGGGTTGATCGGCGCTGCCGCAGGGCTGCTGGCGGTGCGGGGGCTTTGGGCGGGCTTCGGCGTGCTGGCCGGGCTGCTGCTCGGTGGCGCGCTGATGCTGCCGCTGCTGATGGCGGCTCTGACGCGGGCGGGACAGCGGCTGCCCGACACCTGGGCGCGCCTCGACGCGGGGGACGTTTTCATCAACGAACAGCTGGCCCTGCGCCGCGGACTTGCCCCGGGCGACCGGGTGGAACAGGGCGTGATCGCCGGGATCTACCCCGATTACGGCAACCCGATGCCGCAGGTCATCCTGTCCTGGGACCGGCACCGCGCGCTTTATCCGCTGCCGGTCCTGCGCTATGCGCTGATCACCGATATCCCCGCCGCCGAGATCCGCGCCGCGTTTCCCCGCGTGGTTGTCGAGGACCGCGCCGCCATCCGCAAAGCCTCGGTCGCGGTGTTCGAGCGCACCTTTGCCGTAACGGCTGCGCTGAACGTGCTGACCCTGGGTGTCGCGGCGCTGGCGATGTTTGCCAGCCTTCTGACGCTGTCCTCGCGGCGCCTGCCACAGGTGGCGCCGGTCTGGGCGATGGGGCTGACACGCGGGCGGCTCGCACAGCTGGAATTCCTGCGTACGCTGGCGCTGGCGGCGCTGATCTACGGGCTGGCCTTGCCGCTTGGTCTGGCGCTGGCTTGGGTGCTGCTGGCGGTTGTCAATGTCGAGGCCTTCGGCTGGCGGCTGCCGATGCTGCTGTTCCCGGGCGACTGGCTGCGTCTGGGGATGCTGTCGTTGCTGGCGGCGGGGCTGGCCGCCGCGCTGCCGGTGCACAGGCTGGCACGCATCGCGCCCGCCGAATTGCTGAAGGTCTTTGCCCATGAACGTTAAGGCGATCATGCTGATCCTGATGGCCTGTGCCGTATCGGCCCCCGCATCGGGGCAGGGCTTTGCCGGGTTGGGCTCTGACGCAGGTGGGTTCGAGATGCCCCGGCCCGGCCCTTTCGACTTCCCCGCCGATCACGGCCCGCACCCCACCTTCCGGATCGAATGGTGGTATGTGACCGCGAACCTGACCGCCGCCGATGGCACGGAATACGGCGCGCAATGGACGCTGTTCCGCAATGCGCTTGCCCCGCATGAGGCCGGGGGTTGGGCCAGCCCGCAGGTCTGGCTTGCCCATGCGGCGCTGACCACTGCCACGCAGCACCTCGCGGCGGAAAAGCTGGCGCGCGGCGGCATCGGGCAGGCGGGTGTTACCGCCGAACCGTTTGGCGCCTGGATCGACGATTGGGAATTGTCCGACCATATGGCGGCGCGGGGCGAGGGTTTCGCCTTCGATCTTGCGCTGCACGCCACCGGGCCGATCGTCGCGCAAGGTGATGGGGGCTATTCTGTCAAATCCGCCGCCGGTCAGGCCAGCCGCTACTATTCGCAACCGTTCTACGCCGCCTCGGGCGAGGTCGAGTTGGACGGCAAGCACGTCCCGGTGACCGGCACGGCCTGGATGGACCGCGAATGGTCCTCGCAACCGCTGGCGGCGGATCAGACGGGATGGGACTGGTTCAGCCTGTCGTTCGATGACGGTGCGCGGCTGATGGGGTTCCGCCTGCGCGGGGCTACGGATTTCGTCAGTGCCACCTGGATCGGGGCCGATGGCCGCCCCGAACCGCTGCCACCCGGCGCCCTGCGCCTGACGCCCTTGCGCAGTACCACCGTTGCAGGCCGCGAGGTGCCGGTGGAATGGCGCCTCGAACTGCCCGCCAAGGAGCTGGACATCACGACGCGGGCGCTGAACGACCACGCCTGGAACGCGCTGTCGGTGCCATACTGGGAGGGCCCGATCCGCGCCCTGGGTAGTCATCCGGGGCGCGGTTATCTGGAGATGACGGGCTACGGCGGGACAAAATGATAATGAGGATCTTCGAAAATCTGTCGATTTGCGGAACACCGTTGCAGCCTCTGTATAAGGTATAGCTACGCCCTGCTCTGGTATTCCGATCTTCCCATCACCGCTGCGGAACCGACACTTCCGCCAATCCGAGCCACGCTGCGAGCAGCGCCAGTTCTGCCCACAGAGCGTCATCGGTCTCCGCCGGGGCGTTGGGTTCGTGATGCACAGCCTGCACAAGCAGACGGGAGGCCTTGCGATCAGCCTTGAGGTCGACCCGCGCCACAAGGCGATCACCGAACAGGAAGGGAAGAACGTAATAGCCATACTGGCGCTTCCCGGCTGGTACGTAGATCTCGATCCGGTAACGAAAACCAAACAACCGCTCCGTGCGGCCACGTTCCCAGATCAGGGGATCGAAGGGCGCCAGCAGCGCCCGGGCCTCAATCCGGCGGGGGCGGCGGGCATCGCGGTGCAGAAAGGAAGGCGGCCAACCGGGAACCGAAACCGGCAGCAAAACGCCCTCCTCGACCAGCGCCGCGATGGCGGTCTTTGTCTCATTGAGCCCAAGACGAAAGTAATCCTTCAGGTCACCGGTCGTCGCGATCCCCAATGCCCGCGCCGCCTGTTCAATCAACTGGTGATGCGCCTCGGTCACCGGAGGCGTCGGCAGGGCAAGGATCGCCGCGGGGATAACCCGTTCCGTGAGATCATAGACGCGCTCGAAGTTGCGCCGACGCGTAGCGGTCGTGATGTGACCCGCGTAGAAAAGCCATTCGAGCGCAGCCTTGGACGCGCTCCACTCCCACCAGCCGGTCCGGCTCGATTCAAAATCGGAGGCTGCAAGGGGACCCTCTTGCCGGATGCGGTCCAGAACCGCCATCGCCTCAATCCGGCGGTCGCGCGCAAAGACCCGCATCTCGGAATACCCGGCCGCGCCCTGATCGGCGCGCTCCATGCGCCAGCGGAAGAGTGGCTGGGAAGTGAGTGGCAATAGCGATGCTTCATGTGCCCAGTATTCGAACAGGCGGCGCTCGCTCTTTCGGCCCCATGCCGCCCGATCCATCAGGTCCTGATCATACACACCGATCCGGGAAAACGCTGGCAGGTAATGCGCCCGCGCGAGGACGTTGACACTGTCGATCTGGTGCAGCCCCAGCCGCTCGACCGCCCGGCGCAGATGGCCCTGAT
>JAATGA010000179.1 GCA_015654855.1 Rhodobacterales bacterium | reverse complement strand
CCGGCGCGATTTGCCGCGGATCAGGTTGTTGACGATCGCATCCCGGTTGATCGCATGTGCGAAGGCGCGGCGCAGCACCGGGTTGATGATCGGGCTGTCGGCCGGCGGGGTAATCGGGTTGAAGAACAGATAATTGAGGCGCGTCTGTTCACTTTCGATGACCTTCAGGCCCGGAATCTTGGACAACTGATCGGCCTGGTCCTGCGAAATCCCCGCCAACCAGTCGACGCCGCCGGTCATCAGTTCGGCCAATCGGGTGTTCGCATCCTGGATAGAGCGAGCCACCACACGGCCAATCGCCGGCTTGGCCTTGGGGCCGCCTTCGAAATAGTTCTCGTTTCGCACCAGCGTGACGTCGGTCCCATGGTTGATCGATTCCACCTTGTAAGGCCCTGTACAGATCGGTGCGTTCGAAAAACCGCTCGACCCGACCCTTTCATAATAGGCCTTTGGATAGATCCTGAGACCCGCCAGATACTCGATCGTGGACTGGCTTTCGGTCTTGGTGAAGATTCGGATATGGGTGTCGTCGATCTTTTCGACATGGTCGATCCAGTCCACCGACCATTGCTGAAGCGTCCCGACCGACGGATCCGCGAAATGGTTCAGCGTCCATACCACATCTTCAGCCGTCAGCAGACTGTCGTCGTGAAAGGTCACTCCCTGCCGCAGTTCGAAGTCAATCTGCTTCGGCTCGCCAAATTTCCACGATGTGGCGAGCAGAGGTTTCAACTCCAGTGTTTTAGGATCGACGTACACCAAGCCGTCGCACACATTCACGGAAAGGGCGGTTTCCTCGGGAGAGTTCGTAAAATAGAAATCGAGTGAGGCAAGGCTGCCTTCCCAGGCCAGGCTCAGTGTATCGGTATCCTTTCCTGCAATGGCGGGCAGTGCCGAAACCATACAGGTCGATGCGACCAGTATCGGAAAGAATATTCTCTTTGCGGCTTTCATTCTTATCTCCGTGTTGGATGGCGGCGCATTTTCTACTGCCAGTTCAGACCCGCCGGTGTCTGATGACTGGCTTTCTTTGCGGCCCGATGCGGAGCGCGAAGCGTGCATCGGGTCGCGAAACCGGAGAAAGGCTCTGCCGGGCAACGCGGCCTTGTGGCGGGCGGTCAGATTGCTGTAGTTTCGGATCGGAAAGCGGCACCTGGTCACGATATTGCTCACGAAGGCTCCGTCTTTTGCCCCGATCTTGTAGCTCTGTGCCGGTAGATAGCTGCTTCACGGCTCTCTGGTGTTTGACTGACGAACTGACCTGCTTGCTGGTGAGTGCCTGAGCCTTCCCGTCAGGCTTTTGATCGCATGTGCTCAGGTTCGGCCAAGCCTTTGCCGGCAATGATCGGCATGAAAAGCTCAGGCGTCTGCGGTTTCGATGGGCGCGACATCCGCCGGATGCTCAGGGAACGGAAGTCCCAGATTGGCGCGAAGTGTCGCACCTTCGTATTCCTCGCGGAAAAGCCCGCGTTTCTGCAGAATCGGCACCACTTCGTCGACAAGCAACTCAAACGGTTCGGAAAACCAAGGGGGGAGTATCACATAGCCATCGCAGACACCGGCCCTATAGCTCCGCTCCATCGAGTCTGCCGCCTGTTCGGGCGTTCCGACGACTAGCTTGTGCGGCGTTACGGCATCAATATCCCGGATCTGGCGGATCGTCATATTCTTTTCTTTCGCGCGCTGTAGAATTGCGACGGCGTAGCCCTGCATCGGGCCTCCGGGAGGAATGTCCGGCAAAGGGCCGTCAAGGTCATAGCGGCTCAGATCGTGGCCCATTCTTTCGGACAATGCCCTAAGCGCCGCCTCTGGATTCGAACCGGCGCCCAGTTCCGCCAGTTCGGCAAGTTTAGCCTGCGCCTTTTCCTCGGTCTCCGCGATGATCGGGGTGAGGCCTGCCATGACCTTGATATGGTCGGGATCGCGTCCGATCCGCAAGGCGCGCGCGCGCAGGTCGTCGCGAAACTCCTTGCCGACGGCATCGGTCGGGGCCACGGAAAACACGACTTCGGCTGTACGCGCCGCCAGGTCGCGACCCCATTCGGATCCGCCCGCCTGCATGATGACCGGATAGCCCTGCGGCGAGCGGGTGATGTTCAACGGACCCTCGACCGAGAAATTGGCGCCCCTGTGGTTCACCTTGTGCATCTTATTCGGATCGAGGTAGACGCCGCTATTCCTGTCCATAACCAAAGCGTCGGATTCCCAACTGTCCCACAGCGCCTTGGCGACCTCCAGGTATTCTGCGGCGCGCGCGTAGCGATCTTCGTGCGAGAAATGCTCTTCCCGGCCAAAATTCCGCGAGGCTTCGGGAAAGGCGCCGGCGACGACGTTCCAGGCTGCACGGCCCCCGCTGAGGTGGTCCAGCGAGGCCATCAGCCGGGCAAGATTATAGGGTTCGCTGTAGCTGGTGTTGATCGTCGCAGCCAGACCGATATGAGTGGTCAGTGTCGAAAGCGCCGTCAGCGCGGTTATGGGCTCAAGTCGCACCGACATCGACGGATGCATCGTGGGTGAAGAGTTCACCGCATCGGCCAGGAAAAACAGATCGAACTTGCCGCGCTCGGCTACGGTGACCAAGTGTTTCAGCAGATCGTAGTTCTGCGATCCCGCCTGCGCCCCCGGCATCCGCCAACCAGATGCATGGCAACCCGCACCAAGCGCAAGTACCGCCAGCCGCATCTTTCCATCAGAGCCACCCATGATTCCCCCCTGCGGTGAGATTTAAATAATACTCATGCATAACGTAAAATATTTATCTATGTTTATTCAGATCCCGTCACTCGTTGCCTTGCCATCCCAAAATATGACCATTAATAGGCGGAAATAATGCAGATATGTCCTAAATATAGGCAACTTATAACGTGCACCCGGACATCAAGCCCGAAGATCTGGTCTGAACTTTCGGGACGGTAGGAAAATCATTCCCAGAGATGGCCTTATGCGCGGGAGTGAATATTTCCACTCATATTGAATCCTGTATCTGCTGGATCGCGAAGTAACCGGGTCCGACCTCCCGATAGTTGCGCAGCGGGGTGATGTAGCTCTTTGGTCGGATGCAGTTTGCGGGCATATGCGCTGCTGTTCTCGACCAGCTTCATGAGCGGAATCTGGTATAAATGCCGTCGCGGGACCGAGGCGGCCCTTGCCGCAATTTTTGGTTATGCCGGGATCCGGATGCTGCTCTCAAAGCCGTAGGCTGCCAAGGCAGGTCGGTGTGATCACATGCTATAATTGCGTCATGCATCGGGATCTGGCGTCCTCGGGCGGCACGTCGACACGGGCAACTCGCGCCTAAGGCAGCCGGACGACGCCATCGCACATATCGGCCGCGTCACTACAGGGCGACTTGCCCACCCTGCCCCGCACATAGTCGCGCATCAGCTGCACGCGCTGCGGGCGGAAGCTTTCCTCCATCCGCTCAAGCGAAGCGATCCGGTTGACGTGGAACAGCCGGTAATCCATTCGCAACCGGCAATGCGCCAGCAGCATCAGGTTGCGGTCGCCGTAGGACAGACCAAGCGGCCAGATCAGTCGCTCGGAGGTATCTCCCTTCAGATCGGTATAGCTGATCCGCACCGCCTGCTCCTCCCAGCAGGCTCGCCGCAGAGTTGCAAGGTCGATCATCGGCGGCTCCCGATCCGGGCCGGAGGAAAAGCTGCGCATGACCGCATGCAGCGCCTGACGCGGCTGATCGCCGGGCAGTGTGGCGATGATCCGCGACATCGCCGCGCGGGCGGCACCGGTCATCTCGGCATCACCGATCCGGTCAAGCGACTGCACCGCGAGCAGCAGCGCCTCGATGTCCAGCCGGGAGAAACTTTGCGGCGGCAGCGCCGGATCTTCGGTCAGCACATAGCCGACACCGGCTTCGCCATCGATCAGTGCGCCCCCGGCCCGCAGCGTGGCAATGTCGCGGTAAAGCTGGCGCGGCGACACGCCGGTCCCGGACGCGAGCCGCCCGGCCGTGACCGGCGGGGTCAGGCGGCGCAGCACGTCCATCAGGCGCATCAAGCGGTCGGTGCGGGCCATCCTGTCACCTTCTGTCAGCAGGGCTGGCTTAGGGACGTGGCCGCAAACAGCCACGGAGTCAAATCATGCTGACCTTCTACCATTCGCCCAACAGCCGCTCGACCAGCATCAAGCAGCTGATCCTGGAACTGGGGATCGCGGATCAGATCCGGACGGTCGAAGTGACGATCGAGCGCAAGAACGGCAGTGGCGCCCGCGATCCGGCCAACCCGCATCCCGAGGGCAAGGTGCCCTATCTGACCGATGGCGAGGACTGGATCCGGGAACGGGCGGCGATCATCCTCTACCTGACCGACCGCTTTCCCGCGGCCGGTCTGGGTCGCGCCATCGGGCACCCGGAACGCGGGCGCTATCTGTCCTGGCTGACCTGGTATCAGGGGGTGTTCGAGCCGGTCGCAATCCTCGGCTGGGCCAGGGTGGCGCATCCGGCGGTCGAGGCCTCGCTGCGCGACTATGATACGGCGCTGGCCCGGCTGGACGAGGTGCTGGTGAAGCAGCCCTGGCTGCTGGGCCAGGATTACAGCGCGGCCGATCTTCTCTGCGCTGCGCCCTTTGCCTGGTTCGGCGATGCCCTGCCCGCGACACCTGCGGTAAAGGCCTGGGTCGCGCGCTGCATGGACCGGCCTGCCATGCGCCAGACCGGCGAGCGCTGAGGTTGATCATCCACACCCGCAGACCCCGACATTGGGACTGGATGATACATTTCAACAGGGCCTTGCCCTATGCCAATGCTCGCGGGCACATCCGCAAACGGCTGCGCGAGACGGCGTGACGGCTCAGCTTCGCACCCGTCCCGCCAGCCAGACGACGCCGATCTGGCGTTTAGGATGCTGCGGCCCGATCATGGGCATCTGCGAGTGCGGCAGCTGGTGGTGATGGGCTTCGGCCTTTACGGCCCGCCGGATGGTGCGCAGCCGGACCGGCAGATCTCCTGGCCCGATCAGATCAGCCTCGGCACAGTGCTTGCCTGGACCCGCGCCTTTGCAGGGCCGGACACGCCGCGCCTTGCGGTCAACACGCTGGACTCGCAAATAGAGGCGGTGCGCCAGGGTCTCGGCCAGGCGGTGCTGCCGCATTTCCTCGCCCGCCCGGCGGGACTGCGGCTACTGGCGGACCGCCTGCCCGATGGTGGTATGATGGAGCGGCCGATTTACATGGTCACCCATGCCGACCTCGCTGCCTCGCCCCGCATCTCGGCGGTGGCCGAGGCAATCGCCGACAGCATCATCTCACGGCGCAGTGAGTTCGGGCCGGGGGAGTGAGGGCTTCGAAACATATGAGAGACGCGGGTTTGGCGTGGGAGGATCGAAAGGCTTGCCTCAATATTCCCATCGCGGATGAGGACCTTTCGCCCGGACCAACACGACTTACCCACCCTTGCGAAAGCCTCTTGACCTAGAGCGCGCTCGAACCCGTAGCTTCTGACCTGCCACGGGATTTTTCCTCCAGTTACGACTAGCTTCCGCCTCAAGAAAGGGACGGACGATGAAGCGAACAAGTCGAACCGAAGAACAGATCATCGGCATTTTGCAGGAGCATTAGGCCGGGGCGAAATGCGCCGATCTGTGCCGCAAGCATGGGATGTCGGAAGGCACGTTCTATGCCAGGAAGGCGAAGTATTCCGGATAACGGTGTCCGAGGCGAAGCGTCTGAAGGCGCTCGAGGACGAGAATGCCAAGCTGAAGCGGCTGCTGGCCGAGCAGATGCTCGACATGGCGGCGATGAAGGAATTTCTGGCAAAAAAGTGGCTGGGTCATCACAAGATAATACCCACACCGCTCTCACTAGTTTTATCTTATTCAATAAAAATTACTGCCTCCGGGCACATGACAGCGATGAATTACCTTTTTCGATAAAACGGTTGACTTCCTCCTTGGGGCAGCCCATCATTTACCGAATTCAGTAAAAGGGGCGCAACACTGGAAAGCCTGGACAACCAGTTCCTCATCAAGGTCGGACACAGGCTTCGTCAGGCCCGTCTCGCACGCGGCCTGAACCTGCACGAACTGGCGCGGCTGACCGGGATCAGCGCCCCTGCCCTATCGCTCATCGAAACGGGAAAGCGCGATCCGCGCCTGACGACGCTGGGCAGGATTGCGGCGGCACTCCGGTTGCCGCTTCCCACGCTGCTGGAGGGCGAACCCGCCCCAAGGCCAGCGAAGACAGCCCCTTCGCATGATGACAAGGGTTACGATCTCGGGGATTACAGGTGAGCATTGCGGTCCCCGTCTGGTTCGACAGGCTCCATGTCGGCGACGTGTCCGTCGCGCAGGATGGCGGCCTGTCGTTCCGTTATGCCGATAGATGGCTGGCGACGCAGGGCGTATTTCCGCTGTCGCTGACCATGCCACTCGCCGATGTGCCCTACCCTTCCGAGGTGATCTCGCCCTGGCTTGCGAACCTGCTGCCGGAGGAGGAACAGCTTCAGATCCTGACCCGGTCTCTGGGCCTCGACCGGGCGGACACGCTCGCCGTTCTGACTGAGATCGGTGGCGATACCGCCGGCGCCCTCTCATTCGGTACCCCGACGGATCCCGCCCTATGGGCCTGGACACCGCTGACGGAGCTTTACGGGACAAAAGACCCGCAGGAGGCGCTGGAGCGGCATTTCGACGACCTCGGCAGACGCCCGTTTCTCGTCGGCGAGGAAGGGGTCCGGCAGTCGCTCGCGGGCGGGCAGAAGAAATCGGCTCTTGCGGTGCTTTCCCCCGACGGCACGTCTGTCCTGCGGCTACCGCGCCTCGGCGACGTGCTGGCGGTGCCGCGCAACGGTGCGCCCTCGACCATCATCGTGAAGCCCGACAATCCCAACCTGCCCGGCATCACCGAGAACGAGGTGTTCTGCCTGCATCTGGCCCATACAATCGGAATTGCTGCGGCGAAGACGACGATCCTGACGACGGGAAAGCGGACAGCGATCTGCGCGCTGCGCTATGACCGGCGTCTCGGCCGGTCCGGTCGGATCCAGCGGGTTCATCAGGAGGACTTCGCCCAGGCAAACGGTACTCCACCCGGCCGGAAATACGAACGCGGCACCCTGCCTGGCCCAGACCTTAGGGCGCTGCTGGGGACTGGACGGGCCTTGTT
>JAATGA010000428.1 GCA_015654855.1 Rhodobacterales bacterium | reverse complement strand
TCATCGCCGGGCCGCCGATGTCGATATTCTCGATGCAGGTTGCGTAATCGGCGCCGCGCGCCACGGTTTCCTCGAACGGGTAGAGGTTCACGATCAGCAGGTCGATCGGCTCGATCCCGTGGGCGGCCATGGCGACCAGATGCTCGTCGTCGTCGCGCAGCGCCAGAAGGCCGCCATGCACCGCCGGGTGCAGCGTCTTCACCCGACCGTCCATCATCTCGGGGAAGCCCGTCACCTCGGCCACGTCGCGGACCGGCAGGCCCGCCGTGCGCAACAGATGCGCCGTGCCGCCGGTCGAGATCAGCTCGACGCCGTCATCGTGCAGGGCGCGGGCCAGATCCAGCAGTCCGGTCTTGTCGGAAACGGAAATCAGCGCGCGGCCGATGGGAACGAGATTGGTCATGTCGGGCCTCCGGTGAGCAGCAGGGGCAACGGTCAGGGCGTGGTCAGAGGGGGACCGGCAGATCGTCCCGCTCCAGATCGCGGATGGCCAGCGGAGTATCCTGTGCCTTCGCCAAGGTCCAGCCGATCCGTGTATGGAAATCGAACGCGCGGCCGGAAAGGACGATCTGCCGCGCCGGCCGGGGCTTCAGCCTGCCGCGTTCCAGATAGACCGAGGGCTCCAGCGACAGGGTCGCCCTGCCGTCGTGGCGAAACACCCAGATCTCGCCGCTTTTCAGCATCAGCGACACGGCGGTGCCGCCGAGGTCGAGCGCCGCATCCGCGTCGGGGTGCAGATGGAAGCGGATGGCATAGCCCACGCCCTGCGCGTCGGCCGCCGGGCCGCCCCTGGGATCCGTGCCGGACAGCATCCGCCCGAAGCGGCGGCGCTGGTTCGGGGTGGCGGCGTCCAGCGTATCCTGTCCGGCAAGGTGGCGGCCGTCGTTCGACAGCACCAGATCGCGCCCGCACAGCAGGCCATGCGTCGCCTCCCATCCCGCATGGGTCGCGTGAAAGCCCGTCCCGCCCTCGACGGGGGCCAGTCGCATCACCGGCACGGCGGCGATGTCCGTCAGTTCGTCGCTGCCGCTGTCGGCGAAGCGCGAAGAGGAAAACCCGTCGAGGCACAGCGTCGAATGCGAGGCCGTCGCCCGCGCCGCATGGCCCCAGTCCGCGCCGAAGGACGCGCCGGGTCCGCAGGACACCACCACCGGCCGCCGGCCGGAGGTCAGCTCGAAGGCGAGCGTCGAGGCATGGGCCGACCGGCTGGCCCGCCCGACGGGCGGCGGCGCGGCATCGACGACGACCGAGGTGCGACCGTGCGACAGCCGGGCGAAGCCCATGGCCCGCCCCGAGGCCGGCATCGCCCGCACGCCCGAGGCCGCCAGCGCCTGGTCGGGCCGCCCCTCGACCCCGCGCCCACCGCCGTGGAACCGCGCAAGGCCCCCGTCGGCATGGCGCAGCGCCCGCATACCCGGCGCGATGCGCTCCATAGCGCCGGCAAGGCCCGGACCGACGGGCCGGTCGGCCTCGGCCAGGGCGCGCGCGGCCCAGGTCAGCAGGGTGAAGACTTCCAGCAGTTCCTCGGGGTTGCGGGTCGGGATGCCGCCGCCCGCGTCGATCCCGACCCGGCAGTCGCGCTCCAGCGCGGCGATGGCGGGGGCTGCGACGCGCTCCATCCCCTTCAGCGCAAGGCCGGCGGAGATCAGGCCGGTCAGGGCCTCGAACCGGGGCAAGCCGGGGGCGGCGGCCTTCCAACGGCGCGACAGGAACAGGGTCTGGGCCGAAAGCGCGCGGAAATAGGCGTCGGCCTGCGCCTTGTCGCGCCCCTGAAGCAGCATCAGCGCGTGATTGATCAGACGGATCAGCCGCCGCCCGGTCAGATCGGGCGACCAGCCGGGGCCGGCATCCCGGCCGAATGCCGCGATCCAGGCCCAGGTCCAGTCCTGCGCCCGGCCCCGCGCCGCGCCGTCGCCCACCGCCGCCAGATCGTCGAGCCAGGCAAAGCCGTGCATCTCGGCCGCGAAGGCCGCATCGGGCGGAGCGATGTCCCAAAGCCGGCGGCCCGGCGCCTCGACCAGGTGGCCGGCGAAGAGGATATTGCCGGCGATAAGCTGCTTACCGCGCCCATACAGGCCGACGGTCCGGGGTTCGGGCTGCGACTGAAAGGCCGTTGCGGGGTGCGCCCGGCCCGCGCGCCACAGCGCCAGCCGGTTGCCAAGGCCGCCCGCCGTTTCAACCCGGTCCTTGCCGTGCCCCATCGCCCTGGTCCGCTCTGCCGTCCTGCCTGCCGTTCCTGCGGCGACGCCCCTTCGGGGTCGTTGCGGCGCAGCATAGCGGCGGGGGCGCGGGATGTCACCCGCCACGGGTCGCGCTTCGCGTGCAAGCCGCCCGAAACGCACAGCCCTCGCGGGTGACGACCCGGCATGAGCGACCCCGGACCCGGCGCTCAAAGCCCCCCATCCCGGGCCGGAGGAATGCGTTCCCCCTGGCCGGACAATGCCCGGGGTCACGCAGAGTTGACCCGATACCTCCGGGCCAGGCCAGGGACGCGCGGAAAAACCGGCCCGGCGGATTGCTTTCCCATGCCGGGCGTCGGAAAGGGCGGGGCTTGCCCGCCCGGACCGCTCTGGCGTTTCGGGACGGGCGATAGCAGAATGCGGAAGGGATAAAGGATCGGGGATGCGAAAAGGCTGGATCGCACTGGCGCTTGCAGCGCTTGGCCTTGCGGGGCTGACCGCGCAACGGCTGATCTCGCCGGGGGCCGCACCCCTGGACCCCGCTTCGTTGGCGGAACGCCAGGCCGAGCCGCTGATGCCGCCGCCGCGGGGGATGGCGGTCTATCACCTCGGCCATTCGCTGGTCGGACGCGACATGCCGGCGCTGCTGGCGCAGATGGCGGGGCCGGGGCATGTCTCGCACGGCCAACTCGGTTGGGGCGCATCGCTCGCCGATCACTGGAGAGGAGATGTCGCGGGCTTTGCCGAGGAGAACGCCTGGTCCGCCCATCGCCCGGCGGGCGGGGCGCTCGATTCGGGCGCCTATGACGCTGTGGTGCTGACCGAGATGGTCGAACTGAAGGACGCGATCCGCTGGCACGACAGCGCCGCACACCTGGCCCGTTGGGCCGCGCGGGCGCAGGCGGGGCGGACGGCGGCCGGAAAGCCCGCCGCGCGGGTCTATCTTTACGAGACCTGGCACCGGCTGGACGATCCCGCCGGATGGCAGGCGCGCATCGAAGCCGACCGCCCGGCCCTGTGGGATGCGAAACTCGTCGCCCCCGCCATGGCAACCGAAGGCACGGGGATCATCCGGGTGATCCCTGCGGGCCAGGTGCTGTCCGCCGCCGCGACCCTGGCCGAGGCGGGCGGCATTCCCGGCATCATCGCGCGGGGGGATTTCTTCTCGGATGACATCCATCTGTCGCCTTTGGGGGCATGGGCGGTGGCGATGACGCATTACGCCGTGCTGTATCACCGCGCGCCGCCGACGGATGATCGCCCCCTCGCCCTGGCGGACGGCACGCCCTTCGCGCCGCCTCCCGGCGTGGGCGAGGTTCTCAGCACGCTCGTCTGGCGCGTGGTGCGCGCAGATCCGGCCACTGGCGTCGCGAGGGATGCGCCATGAGCCTGACGCTGCTTCTGACCCGCATCCTGTTCGTCGGACACAGCCTCGTCGGCCCCGATCTGCCGACGATGGTCCAGGGCGGGCTGATCGCCATGGGTCACGAGGCCCAGGTCGAGGCGCAGATCATCAACGGCGCGCCACTGGCTTATTCCTGGGACCACTCTTCAGGGGCCGAGGGCGTCGATGCCCGCGCCGTGCTGACCGGTCCCGGCACCGACATCCTGATCCTGACCGAGGCGCAGCCGCTGCCCTCGCAGATCGAATGGAACGACAGCGCCGGCAAGGTCGCGGATTTCGCCACGCTCGCCCGCAAGGCCAACCCGAATACGCAGGTGTTCCTTTACGAAACCTGGCCATCCCTGCGCACCGGGACGGAAGGCGCCGACCCCGACGACCCCGGCCGCGCGCAAACCTGGCGCGCCAGGGTCCGGGCCGAGCTGCCGCTGTGGCAGGGCATCGCCCGGGATGCCGAAACGAAAGGCGCGGGCGAGGTCCGGCTGATCCCCGCGGGCCAGGCCATGCTGCGCCTGGCCGATGAGATCGACGCCGGCAAGGTGCCCGGCATGACCTCGATCCGCGAGGCCTTCGCCGACGACATCCACCCCAACGGCAAGGGCCTTTACCTGATCGCCATGACCCATGTCGCTGCGATCACCGGCCAAAGCCCCGAAGGCCTGCCGGCGAAGCTGACACGGCAATGGAGTTCGCGCGATGCGGTGGTGTCGGACGAACTCGCCCGGACCATGCAGCGCATCGCATGGCAGGTGGTGCAGGACCCCGACGGCAGCATCGCCGCCGCCATCCCTCTCGCACCGGCCCCCGCGCCGGAACCGCCCGAACCCGGCATCCTGAACCCCGATCTGGCGCTCGGCCTCGCCGGGGTCGAGGACTGGTCGGTCCAGCAACCCTTCCTCGACGTGATGAAGACGGCGCGACCCTGGACCGGGCATCTGCCCGGGCAATGGGGCGGCCAGGAGTATCCAAGGATCGAGGCCGGCGGCTATCTGGACGCCGAGGGCTGGCCGGTCGCCATGCCACCGGGGGTGACGGGCCTGTCGACGATGGTGCTGACCGACCTGCCGCCGGATGCCGCCGGCGTCGCCGGGCGCTATGTGCTCAGCTATGCCGGGCGGGGGGTCCTGCGGCTCGACGGGCGGGCGAAGGTGGCGGAAGAGGCGCCGGGGCGGATCGTCTTCGACTATACCCCCGGACCGGGGGCGGTGGTTCTGACGATCAGCGTGATCGACCCGGTGGAACCCCTGCGCGACATCGTGATCGTACGCGAGGACCGGGCGAGGATGCTGGCCAAAGGCGCGATCTTCAACCCGGACTGGCTGGACCGCATTCGCGGGGTGAAGATGATCCGCTTCATGGACTGGATGCGGACCAACAATGCGGCCCTGGCCCGCGCCGCCGACCGCCCGAAGCCCGCCGATTACAGTTGGGGCCGCAACGGCGTACCGATGGAGATCATGGTGGCGCTGGCCAACGAGTTGCACGCCGACCCCTGGTTCACCATCCCCCACCTCGCCGAGGACGATCTGGTCCGCGACATGGCCCGCGTCGCGGCCGAGGGGCTGGAACCCGACCGCGTGGCCTGGGTGGAGTTTTCCAACGAGGTCTGGAACTGGCAGTTCGCCCAGGCCCACTGGGCCGAGGAGCAGGGCCGCGCCCGCTGGGGCCGCGAGAATACCTGGGTGCAGTTCTATGCGTTGCGCGCCTCGGAAGTGGCCGACATCTGGGCGCAGGTCTTTGCCGACCCGTCGCGGCTGGTCCGGGTGATCTCGACCCAGACCGGCTGGATCGGGCTGGAGGAGCAGATCCTCGACGCCCCCCTGGTGATGGCCGAGGGCAAACCTTGGCCCTCGACACATTTCGATGTCTATGCGGTGACGGGTTATGTCGCGGCCCTGCTGGGGTCGGATGAAAAGGCGCCGCTGGTGCGGTCCTGGCTGGCCGAAGGCGAGGCGGCCGCGCGCAAGCTCGCCCTGCGCGAGCTGCGCGACGGGTCGGTGTCGGGCAATGACGAGGATACGCTTGCCCGGCTGATCGGAACGATCTGGCCACATCACAAGGCTGTGGCGGCGGCGCACAGGCTGCGGCTGGCGATGTATGAAGGCGGCACCCATGTCGTGGGTATGGGCGCGCAGGTCGACGACCCGGCGCTGACCGCCTTCTTCATCGGGCTGAACTATTCGTCCGAGATGGCCGCGCTTTACGCCGAGATTCTGGATGCCTGGACGCATGTGGGCGAAGCGCCCTTCAACGCATTCGTCGATGTGCTGGCCCCGGCGAAATGGGGAAGCTGGGGGGCTTTGCGGCACCTGGGCGACGACAACCCCCGCTGGCGCGTGCTGCGCAAGGGCTGCGCATGTTGAGCGTGATCCTCCCCGCCTCGAACGAAGAGGCCTGGATCGGGCCATGCCTTTCGGCCTTGCTCGCGAGCGATCCCGTCCCCGGCGGGGCCGAGGTCATCGTGGTCGCGAACGGTTGCCGCGATGCGACGGCCGAGATGGGAACGGGCCCACTGATGATGGCAAGGTCGGACTCGGGCGGGTATACCTAGTTTGTAAGTAGCGGTGTCGGAAAATAGAACCAAATGCTCGCATTTCCCAAGTCACGGACAGGCCCCTTGCTGCAAACACTTCGTGATGTTGGGGTTGCGGCCCAATTGTGACTTTCGTTTTGATTCCTGCTGTCTATCGTCATATCGCACAACCAAGCTCAACTGCCTGGATCGGTATGGACCATTTTCCCCGTAGGAACCCTTAGTAGCCGAACGTCATTTCCTCTGTGCCATGCGTCCCTATCGTCTACCACCCTCACATATTGTGAACGTCCCTACCTCCGCTTCGATGCCTCGACCTTCTTCAACTCTTCTCTATAACAGACATGTCGGTTAGTATTCGATTCTTGCCCACACGGCGGATGTATGACCGGCTGCCACAGCCGCAAGGAAGTTACGTACTTCAGCTGTGTCGAGAAGTCATCGCTCGTATCGTCGTCGTCCCACGACTCCTCCCACAGGTGCGTCGTTGTCTCGCCGCC
>JAATGA010000533.1 GCA_015654855.1 Rhodobacterales bacterium | reverse complement strand
TCATCCCGTCATCCCACTGGCCCTCAGACAGCCGCTCAAGCTCGGTGCAGGCACGCGCCACGTCATATCCGGCAAAGCCCATGGCGACGAAGGCGGAATCCCAGTTCCACTGGAACGGATACAGCCGGTCGGTGGGCACGGTGTAGCCGCCCCGGTCATTGGCCGCGAGGATGCCACGGGCAACGGCAGTGTAATCGGTCATGTGCGCGCCCCTTCCATGGCGATACCGGTTTCCGGCGACAGCCAGGACAGGCGCGCGGGATCAGGTGTGAGGTATATGGTCTGCCCCGCGCTCACCACCTCCTGCGGTGGCAGGCTGACGCGGGCGGGCTGGCCGAGGATGGTGCCGGTCAGCAACAGCGTCGATCCCATCGGCTCGACCACGCGCACCGCCATCGGCAGTCCGGTATCCGTGCGGCTGACGGCCTCTGCGCGCAGGCCCATGATGATGCTGTCGCCCGCGCCCTCGGGCACCCGGAGGCCTGCGGCCGCGCCGTCTGCGACCGGGAGAGTGATGAAATTCATCGGCGGGCTGCCGATGAAGCCGCCGACAAAGCGGGTGGCTGGGCTGTTATAGACCTCGATGGGCGTGCCGATCTGCTCAATCCGGCCCTGATAGACAATGGCGATCCGGTCCGAGAGGCCCATGGCCTCTGTCTGGTCATGGGTCACGTAGATCGTCGTGGTGCCCGCTTCCTGAAGGACTGATTTCAGTTCGGTCCGCATTTCCAGGCGCAGCAGCGCGTCGAGGTTCGACAGCGGCTCATCCATCAGCAGCACCGACGGCTCAACCGCCAGCGCGCGCGCCACCGCAACCCGCTGGCGCTGGCCCCCCGACAGCTTGTTGGGATATCGGGCAAGATAGGGCTCGATATGCAAAAGCTCGGCGACCTTCTCTACCCGGGCCTTCACCCGTGCGTCATCGGCCTTTTGCATCCGCAGGCCGAAGGCCACGTTTTCAAAGACCGTCATATGCGGGAAGACCGCGTAATTCTGAAAAACCATGGCGAGGCCCCGGTCTTTCGGCGGCAGGCCGAGGACAGATTTACCTCCGATCCGCACATCCCCCGATGTGGCGGTCTCCAGCCCTGCGATGATGCGCAAAAGCGTGGTCTTGCCGCAGCCCGATGGCCCCAGCAGCGAGACGAATTCGCCATCCCGTATGGTCAGCGATACTTCTTTCAGCGCGCCCACCGCGCCGAATTTCCGGGCAATCCGGTCGATGACGATTTCAGCCATGGCGGAAGTTCCTGTCGTGCAGAGCGGTCATTTGGACGAAATCCCCCATATTGCGAAGAGATAACGGCGCACCGCGAAGATGAAGATGACCGAGGGCATGATCAGCAAAAGCCCCCCGGCAAAGCGGAAATGCAGCGGGCTTTCACTAAGCACCGTCAGCAGATAGGCGGTCAGGGTACGGTTGCTCACCGTCAGGACCGAGGCCGCGAAGACCTCGTTCCACGAGATGACAAAGGCGAAGACCGCCGTCGCGGCAAAGCCGGGCAGCGCCAGCGGCGCAACGATTTTCAGGAACGCCTGGAATTTTGAGCAACCGAAAACCCAGGCGGCTTCCTCCAGCTCGCGCGGGACACCCATAAAGATGCCCTGGGTGACCAGTGCCGCAAACGGCAGCGCCAGCACTGTATGCACAAGGCCCACACCCAGCACCGTGTCATAAAGCCCGAGCCGGATGAACGAGACCGTCAGCGGCAGCGCAAGGATCGCCAGCGGGAAGGCGCGGGTCAGCAGCACCAGCACCCGAAAGCCGTTCTTGCCGCGAAACTCGAACCGCGCCAGCGCATAGCCCGCGGGCGCGCCCAGCAGGATCGACAGCGCCACCGTGATCCCCGCCGCTCCGAGCGAGTTCATGAAGGCCCGCACCAGGCCTTCGGTCTGCAGAAAGGTCAGGAACGGCTCCAGCGAGACATTGGCCGGCAGGAAGCTCTTGGGCCAGGCATAGACGCCGGTCCGGCCGCCGAATGCCCCCAGCGCCACGAGGTATATCGGCACCAGCACCCAGGCGCACAGCACGAGCAGTGACGACCGGAACAGCCATCTGCGCGCCGATGCGAACGATGCCGGGGGCCTTGCACCACCGGACAGCGCTGCGGATTTTTCTGTAGCTTTTTCAGCGGTGACGCTCATGGCAGGCGCTCCGGATCGACCTTAATGGCCTTGAGGTAAACGAATGTGGCGGCGAGCGAGATCACCATGATCAGCACCGCATAGGCGGCGGCGACCGAGTAATTCTGGTTGGTGTTCTGCCAGGTGTAGGCCTCGCCCACCAGCACCGGGAAGTTGCGCCCGCCAAGGGCATAGACGACCGCAAAACCCTCGAACGCCAGCACCGTGCGCAGGATCAGCGCCGATTGCAGTGCGGGGCGGATCAGCGGCAGGGTGATTTTGGTGAAACGTGTCCAGGGACCGGCGCCGAACACCTCTGCGGCCTCGCGGAAGTCCTTGGGTACCTGGTTGAGGCCTGCCACGATCACGACCATGACGATAGCGGTGCCGCGCCAGATCTCGGCCACCGCGATGCCCAGAAACAGCGCCACCGGCGTCTGATAGGTCAGCCATGCCGTCTGCCGCTCAATCGCGCCGACGGAAAAGAGAAAGCTGTTCAGATAGCCCGAGTTTTGCAGGATCGACAGCCAGACAAGCCCTGCGGCCAGGTCGGAAATCCCCAGCGGGATCGTCCAGATCCAAAGGATCGTTTCACGCCCCCGGCTGACCTTTGAGACCAGCGTGCCCATGCTGAGTGCGAGCGCGAGCTGCACCGGCACGACCACCAGGGTCAGCAGGAAGGTGTTCCGAACGGCGGACGAAAAGTTCAGGTCGGTGACCATGCGCTGCATGTTCGCCATCGACGGCACGCCGTCTTCGGAAAACGCCAGCCAGATGGTCTGGACCAGCGGCACGACAAACAGCACCGCAAGAAAGATCGTCGCAGGCAGGATGAGAAG
>JAATGA010000422.1 GCA_015654855.1 Rhodobacterales bacterium | reverse complement strand
GTTCAGCGCGTGGCCGATATGCAGGTTGCCGTTGGCGTAAGGAGGGCCGTCGTGCAGCGTGAACAGCGGCCGCGCCCCATCCGCGCCCTTTTCCCGCAGCCGGTCGTAGACGCCGATCTTTTCCCAATGCGCCAGCCATTCCGGCTCGCGCTGCGGCAGGCCCGCGCGCATGGGAAAATCGGTTTCGGGCAGAAAAACGGTCGGGCGATAGTCCACGGCGGTTTCGGCGGCGGTATCGGTCGTATCGGCGCACATCGGATGCGGTCCTTGGCAAAGGCGTATATCGGGGATCAGGCGGCTGTGGCCTGCACGAACGTCGGACAACCCGGCGGGCTGGAATTCAGCGCGCCGGGCCGGTAATTCGGGCAATGATCGCGAAGGGACAGGACATGGCCGGGCTTATAGGCCGCAAGGCCGGGGCGGTCCAGAGGGCAGAGACGATGCGGATTGCGGTGATCGGGGCGGGTATGGGCGGTCTGGCGGTGGCGAGCCTGCTGGCGCGGGACGGGCACGGCGTGACGCTGATCGAACGCTTCGCCGCGCCCCGCCCGCTGGGGTCCGGCCTGGTGGTGCAGCCGGTCGGCCTGGCCGTGCTGGACGAGATCGGCGCGGGGGATGCGGCCCGCGGCCTCGGCGCATCTGTCCGGCGGATGCTGGGCCATGCCGGGCGGCGGCGGGTGCTGGATGTCGCCTATCGCGCCACGGATCCCGGCCTCGCCATGCACCGGGCGGCGCTGTTCCACGTGCTGTGGCAGGCGATGCAGGCGGCGGGTGTCGCCCTGGCGACCGGTCACACCGTCACCGCCGCCCCGCCCGATGGCGCCGGCCGCCGGGTGGAAACCGCCGGGGGCGACAGCCTCGGCCCCTTCGACCTGGTGGTCGATGCCTCGGGGGCGGGATCTTGCCTGTCGGGGCTGAAGGCGCGGCCCCTGCCCTTCGGCGCGGTATGGGGCCATGTGCCCTGGCCCGAGGCGACCGATCTGCCCGCCGACACCCTGCGCCAGCGCTATCGCGCGGCGAGCCGGATGGCAGGCGTGCTGCCTGTCGGGTGCCTGCCGGGCGAGGATCGCCCGCGCGCGGCCGTCTTCTGGTCGATGCCCGCCGCGCAGCTCGACGCCTGGCCCGCCACGGATTTCGCCGTCTGGAAGACCCGCGTGACGGAGTTCTGGCCCGAGATCGCGCCCTTTCTCGCCCCGCTGACCCGCGCGGCCGACCTGACCCCGGCCCGTTATGGCCATGGCACGCTGCGCAGGCCTTACGCCGACCGCCTCGCCTTCATCGGCGATGCCGCGCATCGGGCAAGCCCGCAACTGGGCCAGGGGGCGAATATGGCGCTGCTCGATGCACTGGCGCTCGCGCGCGCCTTGCGAGGGCGCGATGTGACAGCGGCGCTCGCGCAATATGCCGCGATGCGCCGCTGGCATGTGCGGATGTATCAGGCGATGAGCGCAGCCCTCACCCCCGCCTATCAGTCCGACAGCCGCCTGTTGCCGCCCCTGCGCGACCTGATCCTCGCGCCTTTGTCGCTGGTCCCGCCCGCACCCGCGATCCTGACGCGCCTCGTCTCGGGCGATCTGATCCCGCCGCTGGCGGGCGAGGCCTGGCCGCCCCGCGGCGACCTGCGGGCTTGACGCCGGAGACCCCCGCCCCCAACCCTTGGGCGGAAAGGAAGGGATGCGATGCAAGACCCCTCGATCAACGTCCTCGGCACCGCGCTGGAGGAATGCTCGGCCACCCCCGTCACCGGGTTCTTCCGCAACGGCTGTTGCGACACCGGGCCGGAGGATCGCGGTCGCCACACCGTCTGCGCCGTAATGACGGCGGAGTTCCTCGCGCTGTCGAAATACCTCGGCAATGACATGTCGACGCCGCGCCCCGAATATGGCTTTGCGGGGCTGAAACCCGGCGACCGCTGGTGCCTTTGCGCCGCGCGCTTCCTTCAGGCGCATGAGGAAGGCGCCGCCCCGCAGATCCGGCTGAGGGCCACGCACCGCGAAACCCTGCGCATCGTCCCGGCCGAGGTGCTGCGCCTTTACGCCATCGACGCGGAGTAGGACATGATCCCGCCCCGCTTCGCCGTGACCGGGGTGGAGATCGACGCCGTGGTCGCCGAGTTCTACGCGAGCGTGCGCACCCATCCGGTGCTGGGCCCGGTCTTCGCCGCCCATGTCCGCGACTGGCCAGCGCATGAGGCGCGGATCGCCGGCTTCTGGCGCAATGCCATCCTGTTCGAAGGCAGCTACACAGGCAATCCGATGGAGGTGCACAAGGCCACCGGCAATGTCCGCCCGGGCATGTTCATCCCCTGGCTGAACCTGTTCGACGCGACGCTTGCGCGCCGTCTGCCACCCGAGACCGCCGCCGCCTGGTCGGCGCTGGCGCACCGCATCGGCCGGGGCCTCAGCCTCGGCCTGCAGGACTATGGCGGCATCCCGAAGCTGCGGTAAGGGCGCTCAGCCCTTGACGTCGACCCCCAGATGGCGCGCGACAGTGAAGATGTCCTTGTCGCCCCGCCCCGACAGGTTCGCCACGATGATATGGTCCTTCGGCAGGCCGGGCGCGATCTTCGCCACATGGGCCAGCGCGTGGCTCGGCTCCAGCGCGGGAATGATGCCCTCGGTCCTGCACAGCAGCTGGAACGCCTCCAGCGCCTCGTCATCGGTCACGCTGACATATTCGGCGCGACCGATGTCGTGGAGCCAGGAATGCTCGGGTCCGATGCCGGGGTAATCCAGACCCGCCGAGATCGAGAACCCCTCGAGGATCTGCCCGTCGCCGTCCTGCAACAGATAGGTCCGGTTGCCGTGCAGCACACCCGGACGCCCGCCGGTCAGGCTGGCGCAATGCTGCATCCGCTCGTCGACCCCCTTGCCCCCGGCCTCGACCCCGATGATCTTCACCGAAGGATCGTCGAGGAACGGATGGAACAGCCCCATGGCGTTCGAGCCGCCACCGATCGCTGCGACAAGAGTGTCGGGCAGACGGCCCTTGCCCTCCTGCTCTTCCAGCTGCCAACGGGTCTCGCGCCCGATGATCGTCTGGAAATCGCGCACCATCCCCGGATAGGGATGC
>JAATGA010000090.1 GCA_015654855.1 Rhodobacterales bacterium | reverse complement strand
GCACCTCGTAGCTTTCGGCGACCGTCAGGCGCTTGCGGCTGGTGCGCCCGCCGAAGGCCTTGCCGAACAGGTCCTGCAAACCCTGCATCTGCTGCTCCATGCCCGGCATGGCGCCCGGCATCATCGCCATCCCCGGCGCGGGATCCGTCACGTCGATCTCGATCATCGTGGCGTCGAGTTCGCCGCGTTTCAGTTTGCCGCGGAACATATCGCGGGTCTGCTCGCGCGCATCCTTGCCGGCCAAGGCCTCGATAACCCGATCCTCGGCGGCGCGGCGGGCTTTCGCCTTCACCTCGTCGCGCATCCGCTCGCGGGTTTCGACCATGGCGGCATCGACCAGATCACGGACGATGCTGTCCACATCGCGGCCGACATAGCCGACTTCGGTGAACTTCGTCGCCTCGACCTTCAGGAAGGGGGCCTTCGCCAACTTTGCCAGCCGCCGGCTGATCTCGGTCTTGCCGACGCCGGTCGGACCGATCATCAGGATGTTCTTGGGGTAGACCTCATCCCGCAGATCGTCGCCCAACCGCTTGCGCCGCCAGCGGTTGCGCAGGGCGACGGCCACGGCGCGTTTCGCATCGGCCTGGCCGATGATGAAACGGTCGAGTTCGGACACGATCTCGCGCGGGGTCAGGTCGGTCATCGGCAACTCCGTCGTGGCATTTCCGCGTCACTTAACGCCCGGCCGGCCCCGTTTCAACCAAGCGGCTGGCACGAATCCGTTCCCTCTGCTAACGGCGGGTCCCTTTGAAGCACCCTGCGGGACGAAAGGAACCCGATCATGTCGCCGCGACGCACCGCCCATGACGCCCCCGCCCTGCCATCGCGCAGGGCGCTTGCCGCCCGGCTGACCGCCGGCGCGGCCGCGCTCGGCTTCGCCCGGCTGGCGCGGGCGGCGGTCCCGGCACCGGCGCAGGACCCGGCCCTGCGCGACGCCGCGTTGCGCGGGCTGGCGCTTGCCTGCCACCGGGGCGATCCCGTCGCGGCTGCCGCGGCCGAGGCCACCCTCGCCCGGCTGGCGGAAACCGACCCCGAGGCGGCCCTGCTCGGCCGGATCTACCGTGCGCTCGACGTGCGGCCGGCGGCCTTCTGGCAGGCGGATCTGCCTGCGGCTGGCCCGGCGGATCTTGCGGTGTTGCACACCGCCATCCGCGACTGCCAGCCGGTGCATTTCGGCTATACCGACCTGTCGGAGCAATGCTCCGATAGAACCGTGCTGCCCCTGGCTCTGGTCCACCCGCCGCAGGGGGTGAAGCTGCTGGCCTGGTGCGAAAAGGCGCAAGGCTACCGGCAGTTCTTCGTTCGGGCGATGCGCGATCCCGCGCCGCGTCCGGGCGACTTCCGCGCCGCGCGCCTGGCCCTGCTGCGGGGGCTGGCCGAAAAGGAAAGGGCCTGAGGCGCGGGTCCGCGGCTCAGTTCCAGGGGGGCAGACGGGTCTTGCCGGGAAAGTCCGGCAGGATCCGCATCAGGCGGCCACGCAGCCCGATCCAGCCGGCGCCAAGCGCGGTCATGCCCGCCCCGATCAGCAGCAGCACCGTCAGCCAGGTCATCGGCACATCGGGCCGCCCGAAGGTGTAGAAGGTCAGAAAGACCATATAGCCGAGGCCCGTGGTCAGGAACGACCGCCGGTCGATGATCAGCGCGAGCAACGTCGCCCCGATCAGCACGATGACCAGCGCCGCATAGCCCGCGCCCGGCCCCATGCGAAGGAAGGTCAGCGCCAGCGTATTGACCAGCGCCGGCGCCGCCAGCACATGCAGCCAGAAGCCCGAGGCCGACATCCGGCCCAGCCGGTGCGGGTCACGCATATCGAACCAGATGCCGCCCGCCAGCGCCAACAGGCCGAAGGCCATCATCGCAAGGCCCAGACCCCGGCCCGAAGTCAGGTCCAGGCTGTCGCGCAGCGCGCCCGCGCCCTCGCGCAGCAGCCCGTCGAAGGGGATCGAATTTGTCGCGATCAGGATTGCCGCCAGACCGCAGAGGCCCAGCAGGAACATGGTGAAGGGCACCCGGAACAGCCGGAACCACAGGATAAGCCCCGCCGCCACAGCCGCCAGCGCGATCAGCACGCCCGATTGCGCCGCCACCGCGCCGCGCTGCACCACCTGATCCGCGCCATCCGGGTTCAGCGCCGCGCCCACCGCCACACCGGCAAGACGCGGCATCATCTGCTGGATCGCATAGCCGATCGACGCCGCCGCGAGAGCAAAGCCATAGCACAGCGTCAGAAAAATCGAGGGCAGAACCATCCGCCGCCGCAGGGTGAAATACCGCGCCAGCAGCGCGCAGACCGGCAGCGCGATCAGAAAGGCAAGTGGTGCCTGCATCAGCGCCAGCAGGCCGAAGCCCGCGAAGAACAGGATCGACAGGCCGACGGTGATGAATATCTCGGCGAAGCCCCGGAACAACTCAAACGGTTCGTCCTCGGCGGCCATGCCGCCGCGCCAGCCCGCGCGCGATTGCGCCAGCGCGATGGCCTGGGCCGCCTGGGCCTCGCTGAGGATGCCGGCGGCGACGGCGGCGCGCAGGTCGTCGGGCGCGAGGGCAGCGTCAGCCACGGATCGCCTCGACGGTCAGATTGCCGTTGGTGTAGACGCAGATGTCGGCGGCGATCGCCATGGCCTGGCG